>JAITCS010000161.1 GCA_031282935.1 Cellulomonadaceae bacterium | reverse complement strand
GCGCAAGCCGCCTAGTGCTCCAAGACGACGGCAACCTGGTAGTTCGCGCTGCGGACGGCACTGCCCTGTGGGCACTGTTCGGCCTCGGCAGCGGCTCCAACGCTGGCTACCGCGTCGTTGATGGCGTGGTAACCAACGGTGGCAAGTTGGTTCGCCTTTAGTTAGTTAGCCGCACGTAAGTTATTAGTCGCAGGGGCTCTGCTCTCCATCTTGGGGGGTAGGGCCCTTGCGGCGTTTAGCGCTTTCGGATTTGTGCCCGGTGACGATAACGCGACGCGACATTTATGATTTGCCGCCCGATTGGTGTGGGATGATTGCCCGCAAGGCGCCGATTTAGTTTGGGGGAGTGATTACTTTGCGTGAAATGACAGAGGCCGATTTCGAGCGCGAACTATTTGCGGCTCAGGCTCAGGCGGACAAACTTCGAGGTCGGCGCGGCTGGTGGCACCGCCTGCGCGCCTACCTGCCCGGCTCGCAGGCCAAGGACAAGTGGGGCGAGCCGAGCGCGAACGTCTATTTCCACAACGTTCACATTTGCCACATCGGTTAGCGTTTATTGCGTTTGCCTAGTGCCTGGCGCGGTAGCACCGCGCGCCTAAAGCTTTCAAGTTTTGGGTAGGCAGCGGCCTAAAAACGTCTCTTTTGCCTTTTTGGCCAGCCTTTGCGCGTTGGCAGTTACATTGGGCCCACATGTTCGATTTTGATGACCGGCGACTCGGATTTGGCGCTCGCGGCCAGGTCAACGAGGGCCGTGATGGCCCAATCGTGGTGGCCGTCTAGGTCGTCGAACACCTGGCGCACCCACCAATATCCTGCGGGCGCGGTCGCCTCGGTCGTTTCGGTTGTTCTTGCGGACGATTCGGGCAGGGGCTGGCCAGATTCTACGATGGTGAGGAAGGCGCCGGAGCGGGCGTTGGCGGCGATGCCGATCGCGTCGTCGCCCTGCTCGACGAAGAGCGGGTCGAGGGCGTCGGCCCAGCGGTCGGCGTCCCAGGCTTCGTTTGCGGCGCCAGTGTCCGAGCCCGTCAGCGCGGCGAGAGCGGCGTAATCTTCGCGGGCGGCGAGTTCAACCAGGCGGAACATGGCGTTGCGCACTAGGCGGCGGAACGCGAGCGGGTTCGCGGTGATGCTGATCGGGGCCTGATTGGCCTCGGCGGCGTTGGCGTTTGCGGCGTTTGCGGCAGCGGCGGGTTGGAGGCGGGCGATGTCGGTGGAATCGCCCAAGGCGAGCCGCTCCCATTCATCCAAAAGGGAGGAATCCACGCCGCGCACTAATTCGCCCAACCATTCAATGATTTCCTCCACCTCAGGCGTGCGATAATCCCCGGTTACCACCTGACGTAAAGCGCGATAAGCGTCAGCAAGATAGCGCAGCAAAACCCCTTCAGCGCGCTCCAAACCATATCGGGAAACGTAATCAGAGAATGTGGAAGCCGTTTCCAACATTTCCCGCACCACCGATTTGGGTTTCAGTTCCTCACCACCCACCCAAGGGTTAGTGCGCAAATACGTCAAGAAGGCGGGCTCAAGTAATTCCGTTAAGGGCTGCGGATAGGTGATATCAAGGAGGGCGTTAATCCGCTCGTCGTATTCCAACCCATCGGCTTTCATCTGCGCCATAGCCGTGGATTTGGCCGCTTTTTCTTGCGCGATCAGCACTTGGCGCGGGCTTTCCAAAGTCGCCTCGATAAGCGAAACAACATTGAACGCATATTCTGGGTCATTAGGGTTCAACAAGTCCAAGGCCGCCAACGCGAAGGGGGAGAGGGTTTGATTGAGCGCAAACTCGTCAGGGATATCGTGCTTTAGTCGAATTGTGGGCCGATACCCGGATTCGCGCCCCGGGTCCTGTTCCCGAACTTTCTCCACCACATCGGCACGTTTTAGCGAGTGATAAATCCGTAAAGCCTGGCGCATATGCTCCCGTTTTTGCTTTTCGGTGTCGTGGTTGGCCTCTAGCAAATGATTTAGGGCCAGCACCGGATCGAGTTCCTCTGCATCACCACCCGAACGTGCGCGCGCCAAAATGTTCAACAACATCGCGTGAGTGACCCTAAATTGACTGGTCAAGGCCTCCGGCGCGGAATCCTTTAGGCGTTCATAGGTTTGCTCCGTCCAATTAACGAAACCTTGGGGCGCCTGCTTTCTGGTTATCTTTTTAAGCTTTTTCGGGTCATCCCCAGCTTTCATTAGCGCGGTTCGGTTTGCGATAACGTGCTCGGGCGCCATCACCACCACTTCACCAACGGAATCATAACCGGCTCGCCCGGCTCGGCCCGCAATTTGATGAAACTCCCGCGCACTCAAATGCCGCGATTTACTGCCGTCGAATTTCACTAAACCGGTAAAAACCACCGTGCGCAGCGGCATGTTTATGCCCACCCCCAAGGTGTCAGTGCCGCACACTATTTTCAGCAACCCCTTCTTAGTGAGCCGCTCCACTAATCGCCGATATTTGGGCAACATACCAGCGTGATGCACCCCAACCCCAGCGCGCAAAAAGCGGGATAAGGTTTTACCAAACCCGGTGCCAAAATTGAAATCAGCGAGTTCAGCCGCGATCTGCTCTTTCTCGGCTTTAGTGGTAAGTGGCAGGCTCAATAAAGCTTGCGCGCGTTCCACTGCCTCTTTTTGAGTGAAATGCACCAGATAAACGGGAGCTTTGCCCTGCTGCACTAACCGCTCTAAAGTGTCGGGCAGCGGATCGGCCAGGTACTCAAACTCCAAAGGCACAGGCCGCTCAACGGAAGTCACCTCCGCAACGGGGCGCCCGGAGCGTTCTTGCAGGTCAGCGCGCAGTTCCGTTGTATCGCCTAAAGTGGCTGAAAGCAGTAAAAATTGCGCGTTTGGCAACTCCAATAAAGGCACCTGCCAAGCCCAACCACGTTCGGGATCGCCGTAAAAATGAAACTCGTCCATAACCACTTGGCTAATCCCGGCGGCACCACCTTGCCGCAAAGCCAAATTAGCAAGAATCTCAGCGGTGCAACAAATGATGGGAGCCGTAGGATTCACTGAGGAATCACCCGTGATCATCCCCACGTTCTCAGCGCCAAACACTGCAACTAAATCGAAAAACTTTTCACTAACCAAAGCTTTCAGCGGTGCGGTGTAAAAAGTGCGGCCGCCCACCTTATTGCGCCAGGCCGCAAAAGCGGCAAATTGTGCCCCCATCGCAATCAAAGATTTCCCAGACCCAGTTGGCGTGGCCACGATAACGTGAGCGCCGGTCATAGCCTCCAATAACGCTTCTTCTTGATGGGGATACAGTGGCCGCCCGCTCGCGGTAGCCCAATAAGAGAAAGCCTCAAACAAATCATCGGGTTCCGGGGTGACCCCAATTTCAGCGGGCGGCAAATAGGTAAGTAAAGTATCTTGCTTAGGTTCGCGGCTCACTGCAATACACCCTCACCGATAGTAGCCGTAGTGGCGCGTTCGGCGGCTAACATGTTAGTGAGCCGTTCCACATCTGAGGTTAGTTTTGAAACGTTATCCTCTAGCGCGCTAATACCCGCCACTGCCAAACTAATGTCGGCCGCCTGCCGCTGGTGTGCGGCAGTGTTAGCGTTTCCAGAATGTTCCACTAACCAAGAGGCCAAAGACGCCGCGATTACACCCAGCAATAAAACCCCGCTGAGCATCAGCACCACGCCAACAATTCGCCCCACAATAGTCACCGGCGACATATCCCCATAACCGACAGTGGTTAGGGTGACAAAAGCCCACCACAGCCCATCCCCAAAGGATTGAATACTCGAATTAGGAACACCCCGTTCCGCGCTGGTGGCCGCCAAAGCCGCCACAAATGTAATCATCGAAACCATGCCTGCGGTATATGTCATCACCTGTTTTCTTAGCGATGCCCGCCCCACGCGACTGAGGGTGGTAATTGCGGCCACCACCCGCAAAACCCGTAAAGGTCGCAACATTGGCAACAGTAGTGAAAAGAAATCTATCAGGTTGTGCTTGAAGAAACTCCAGCGGTTTGTTGCCAACCCCAGCCGCATTAAGTAGTCAATAACAAATGCCGCCCAGACAATAGTAAAAATGTCTGCATCGAGGTTAGCTAAAAAGAACGAAATGTTGGGCCAAATTATCGGAACTGCATAAGTTATCAAAAACAGGATAGCGGCGATCATTAGTGGGATTTGCGTGTACCTTTCCCAAGCCGCCAAGTTCATTTCACGCTTTGTCAGCGGGGCGAGCAATAAGCTGTTCCCTTGCCGCGCCGATTGCGCCTGTGAACGAGCGAGAAATCCCACGCCTTTAGCCTAACCAAAACTTTGCGATATTCCTAGCATTTCCCGCCAGTTGCTGCTTTTTACTCGGCACTTTACTCGGCAGTTGCCGCGCTGCAAGTGAAATCGGCGATGTCAAACATGGTGAGCTCAATGCCGTGGTCGGTGTCCAGCAACGCCTCAACATGGTAGGAAGCTTGCGGGCCGCCCGTGGCGCGCAAAGCCGAAACCGTGACCAAAGCCTGCCCGGTGTAATCGGTGGTGTCGCCAACCAACTGTATTTCCCCGTCGCTTACGCGGCGAACTTGGAACAACACGGGTGCCCCCGAAACCGGCTCCCCGGCCTCGTCCAAGACAGTGACCGAGCGCGTCAGGGTGGAGGTTTGCAAATCGCAGGTCTGGCTCGCTGGGGAGGTCAGGGCGATCTTGGACGGCTCACCACGCTTCACTGGCGCAATCGGAGTGCCATAAGGGGTGAGCGCCGCCGGTTGGGGCCGAACAAAGTATTCTTTTGGGACTGAAGTTGTGCCCGGATTGGCAACCCAAACCTGCTTTATGTTGGGATCCGAAACGGCCACCGCACGCGGATTCAGGTGATTTGCGAGCCAACCAGCGCCCGCACCGGCGGATAAAGCGAATGCCAAAGCAACGGTTCCGAATACACGACGGCCACGCTGCTCCATCGGACTTCACCACCCTTGCTGTGCTAGCTTCTCCCTTGCCTAATCGGCTAAATGCCCCTTTGTGGCTAATTGTGCCCTATTTATGCGCGTGGTGCCACTTGAAATCGCCGGTAATTAGGGTAAATTTTTTGGTATGCGAATTGCGCGATTCACCACTGGCGGCGATCCTCAATATGGCTTTGTGCAGAAAGAGGGTGGGAAGAAGTACCGCGCTGTAATTACAGGTGACCCGTTGTTTATGAAAGCGAACCCCACCGGGGAGCGCATCCCGCTCGACGATTGGGATGGCGTTGGCGAGGAATCCGCGAGCGCAGTGCGCCTGCTCACCCCCGTGATTCCGCGCTCCAAGGTGGTCTGCGTGGGCCTGAACTACATTGACCACATCCGCGAAATGGGGCACGATGAGCCGACCCAACCAGTTTTATTCCTGAAGCCAAATACGGCCGTAATTGGGCCCGATGATCCTATTGTGCTGCCCGAATGGAGCGATGAAGTTAGCTATGAAGTGGAATTAGCCATAGTAATTGGTCGCATATGTAAAGACGTTTCAGAAGAAAACGCCCTAAAATATGTGCTCGGCTATACCATAGGCAACGATGTGACCGCCCGCGATGCCCAAAGAGCCGACGGCCAATGGGCGCGCGCGAAAAGCTTTGACACTGCCTGCCCGCTGGGGCCTTGGATTGAAACGGATTTTGATTTTGAAAATGCTGAAATCACCTCCCGCGTCAATGGTGAGGTAAAGCAACACTCAAATACCGCCCAAATGCTATTCAATGTGCCCTATTTGGTGAGTTACATTTCCGCCGCCATGACGTTATTGCCCGGTGATGTGATTCTGACCGGCACGCCCGCCGGGGTGGGGCGCATAGACGTGGGCGACGTGGTGGAGTGTGAAATCGAAGGGATTGGCACGCTGCGCAACCCCGTGCTGCGGGCGACGGCGTAGGTTGCGGGGTGGGTCACGGCGCAGGGGCTACGGCGCAGGCCACTCAATAGGATGGTCGCGCCGTTCAGCTACGGCCTCGAATCCGGCAAATGATTGTTCTTGTCCGTGGCAGGTTCTAGTGTGCAAGCATGATTGAGAACACTCGCAGAAAGATCCGGATTGGCATAGTGGGGTATGGCAACCTGGGGCGCGGAGTCGAGGCGGCGTTGCGGAACTCGCCTGACCAAGAACTGGTGGCTGTCTTTACGCGGCGCGACCCGGCGCACTTGAAACTTGCGTACTCTGGTGTGCCCGTGGTGCCCTTGAAAGAGGTCGAAAGTTGGCACGGCAAGCTCGACGTGCTCATCCTCGCGGGCGGGTCGGCTACTGACCTGCCGGAGCAGGGCCCGTATTTGGCGCGCCACTTCAACACGGTGGACAGTTTCGACACGCACGCCGACATTCCCGCATACTTTGATGAGGTGGATTGCGAGGCGCGGCGCGGGCACCACATTGCGCTGATTTCCGTGGGATGGGATCCGGGCATGTTCTCGCTGCAGCGCGCCTACGCCCAATCCATCATCGGGGATGGCGACACGCAGACTTTCTGGGGGCGCGGGGTTTCCCAGGGTCACTCCGATGCTATTCGGCGGATCGAGGGCGTCGCTGACGGGGTGCAGTACACCGAACCAATCGCCGAAGCGGTGGCGGCGGCGCGCGCTGGCGAGGGCGCTAGTTTGACCACCCGCGACAAGCACCATCGGCGCGCCTATGTGGTGGCAAAGCCGGGCGCTGACGAGGCCAAAATTGAACACGCCATCAAGACAATGCCCAAGTATTTCTCGGACTACGACACGACTGTCCACTTCATTTCGCAGGACGAGTTGAACGCGAACCACAAAGGTATGCCG
>JAITCS010000155.1 GCA_031282935.1 Cellulomonadaceae bacterium | reverse complement strand
ACAGAGGTCAGCAGCCTCGGTCGGTAGCCCTGAAAAACTATAGTTAATAGTTGGAATCCCGTTTGAGTGAGTTTCTTCGATATGATATATTTGGCCACCTGCATCTTGAATACACTGGAAAGCGGCCTCGTATGCGATCCAAATATCATCGAAACTGATGCTTGCTTGGCGCAGAATGTCGATTTGGAGTTGTGCCGCGTCATTCTCAATCGCATATTGCAACATCAAATTTTGGAACTCAGAACTGCGCTCGGAAATTGTTTGGGCAGCATCGCCAACCTCTGTTGCCGAAGCTATACCAGCGCAACCCGCTAACGCTACCACCATCCCGACAGCCATCCCAAAGGTCTTAAACTTCCGCACGGGCTTACCTCCCGCCAACGTATACAGCCATCCCCTCGCCATGTAACAACTGTGGCGGTGATGAGATTGAGGCTGTGCGCGCGGGGGGACTTGACCAGCCGGTTGAGAGCATCATGCCCGTGGCGGCTGGTACGGAACTTGGTCGGAACAGCCCCCGAACCGAAATCGCGCAACCCGGGGCCGACCCCGCCAACACTCCACCCCAGACTGCGCCCGTTGCCGTGTTCCAGCTAACGGAGATGCCGCAACGCTCAACGCTTCGGGGCCGCAGGTTGTCTGTTGCATCACCAATTAGGTCGGAAACATAGTGCCATTCGGTGACCTCGAATTCAGTTTGCACTTCGATGCCGGTTTCGCTTTGAATAACATTGGTCTCGTCTGCAATGGAAACTGGAGCGGCAACTACGGATAGTGCAGTACCGATTGCAAATGCCAAGCTAGCTTTTGCAATGAAGAATCGTTTCTGGGTTTTCGCTGACATAAAACACTTCTCCTTTATTCTTGGTGTTTCATTGGTTGAGAGCATCTGATACAGGTCGTAACAGGTGCTTTTACTTGGATATTGTTATCCAGGTAGAATTAGTTATCGCGAGCAGTGTGGCTGCGATTGTCAGTACCTAAAATTGACCGGAAAGAAATTATCCCATTGGAAATCTAGTTGTTCAATCCCGACACAAATTGCGGTGATTGCGGGGTCGGTGTACCACATTGTTCTTGACCTTTCGTGAATCTAATCTAGCAGTAAGTTCGATTCTTTAGAACCGCCATCTGCTACTACGCAGAATTGTGCGGGGTAGTGGGGCGAAAACCAAAATCGCCGAGCTGGCCGTGGCGGACATGGCCAACACAACTTTGCTGGTATGGTTAACCTGGGTGCGGGCAAATAGCAGGTTCCCGAGCCCTGTATCTCTGGTAAAGGTGCCGAGTTAGGGAGCTGGTTCTGATGGCATTCGAAGCATTTGGAATTAGTGAAATTGCAAACCAGCTCTATGCGCAGGCGCTCAAATCCCCTGGTCAGACGCTTGAAGCGCAATCTCAGATACTAGGTATTCCGCTTGACGAAATAGCTCATGGCCACCGGGAACTCATAGATAACGGCCTCGCCCTGCCCAGCGCTCAAGGTGTGGTAGTTGTTCCCAAGACAGCCGCAACCGAAATTCTCATTTCACGCCAGAAAATCGAGCTAATAACGCAAAACGCTCATTTCGAGCTACTTAAGGAGTTCACTGCAAAGCAACCAGAACCGAGCACAGAAATTGAGGTAATCAAAGGGGCGCCTGAAATTCACGAAAGGTTGCGAATACTTAGCGAAAGAACCCGATTTGAAGTTGCAACATTTGCACCGGGCGGTGCGCAAAGCCCAGAGAGCATGGCCGCTTCTCAAGCTCGAAACTCGGAACTATTCTCAAGGGGAGTAAGCTCGCGCTCAATTTACTTATCCAGTGCCCGTAATGATTCGACCACGCTCAAACACGTTGAGTGGCTTAATTGCCAAGGCTCCGAAGTGCGTACCGCACCCACGCTGCCAATCAGAATGATAATTGCAGATAAAGCTACTGCAGTATTACCACTTGACCCCACTCCGGGGCGCGGCCTCCAAGGTATTGCTGTTTATCATAATAAGGGGGTGGTGCTAGCGCTGCAAACTCTTTTTGAGGCAATTTGGGCCACCGCAGCCCCGTTAGGCCAATCGCGCACCCTAACTAAAGATACCCACGGATTATCGGACGATGAACGAGTTGTGCTCGAACTGCTTACTGTGGGGCGCAGCACGGATGATATCGCTAAGCAAATGGGCGTATCCGCGAGAACTGCGCGGCGCATTGTCGGAACTCTAATGGAGCGCCTTGAAGCGAGGTCGCCTTTCGAAGCAGGATACCAAGCGGTAAAACGCGGCTGGATTTGACCCGCTGACCCCGCCACCCACCCACCTGCGTACACAGGTGTAACATGGTACACTCGCCGCATGGACACACTGACGGCCACTGTTTCGACCAGGGCGCTACGGGCGGAACTCTCCGAAGTGCTTGGCCGGGCCGCATACGGGCAGGAGCGAATTGGGGTGACCAAGAACGGAAAACTCGCCGCAGTTGTCGTTAGTGTTGCTGACCTTGAGACTCTTGAACAACTCGAAATGTTGGCGGACGTTAAGGCCTATCGGGAGGCGAAAGCGGCTGATACCGGTGAGCGGGTAAGCCTTGCCGACTTGCGTAAGCTGCTGTCGAATGAATGAACCAACTAACTTCACGGATACAACGGCGAAGTACGAGGTTGAGTTCACCAAAGCCGCAGCTAGACAAGTTCTGAAACTACCAAATCCGACGCAAAATCGCATAATTGAAGCTATCGAAAATCTCGCCAATAGTCCGCGCCCCCGAGGGTGCAAGAAGCTTGTGGGGGAAGAAGCGTGGAGAATTAGGGTGGGAGATTATCGGGTAATTTATGAAATAGAGGACAAGAAACTGAGCGTCACGGTGGTTCGGGCTGGCCATCGTCGCGAGATATACGAGTAAGTAATGGGTGGTCGCACGGTTACCTGCGCAAGGATGGGTTTTCGGGTGGGCCGGTGAATGTCAGGCGTTGGGTTTATGATTAGGGGACGCGACCAGCGCGACAAGAAGGAGGCCCACATGTCGATGGGATTTGGGCCGGGCTACCCCGGCGGTTACGGTTATGGCCCGAGGATGGCGCCCCCGCGCCCGTACGGCCCCCCGCGCGGAGCAGGCATTATGCGCCGTCAGCAGGCGATTTTGGCAGCGCAAAACCAGCAGTTGATGATGGAAAACCAGATGCTGCGGCAGCAGGCGATGGGGCCGTCGGTGCTCGGCACGGTTGCCGGGGCGCTTACTGGCGGGCTGTTGGGCGGCCCGCAATATCGGCGACCACTGCCGCCCCCGCCGCCGATGATAGTGCCGCCCGTGATGGCACCGAGGATGCCGCCGCCGATGCCGTTTGGGCGCAGGCGCGGCCCAGGCCCGAGGTTCTACTAACGGTAGGATGGCTCCACTAACGGCTAGCAGTTCCACTAACGGCTCAACGGCTTTCATAACGGATCGGCGAACCGGAGAATCTGAGCCGGGTTGTGGCGTTTCGTCGGCGCGTTGGTGCTTAGCGAGCGGGAACGCGCTATGCTGATCGCATGTCTGAAAACCCGCGCGCGCGCAAACTTGCCGACCGCATCAAAGAGATCGTCGCCTCAATGCTTGACACCAAAATCAAGGATCCGCGCCTCGGTTTCGTGACGATTACCGATGTGCGGGTCACGGGCGATCTGCAAAACGCCTCGGTGTTCTACACGGTTTTGGGCGACGAAACCGCGCACCAGCGCACGGCTGCGGCGCTCGAAAGCTGCAAGGGTTTGCTGCGCTCGGAGGTCGGCAAGCAGACCGGTGTTCGCCTCACCCCCACCCTAGAGTTCCACGTGGATTCGGTGCCTGAGGCGGCCCAGCAGATTACGGACGCGATTTCGGAGGCGCAGCGCCGCGACGCTGAAGTGGACGCGCTGCGCATCGGCAAGCATTACGCTGGCGAGGCTGACCCGTACAAGAAAGCGCCAGCGCTCGGCCTGGAACACCTGCACGATGGCGGCTTCGACTTGGTGGATCATGAGGAAAACATGGGCGCCCCGGACGAGTACCACGATTTGGATGATTTCGACTCCATCACTGACCACGAGCACTTTGACGAGGCCCAAGTTGATGGGGACGTGGACGTTGAAGGCGGCTTACACCTTTAGTGGCCGCAACTGCACCGCAAAGTAAATCGCCCCAGCAAAAGATAGCGCCTGCGCGCCGACCCACTTCCGCAGACGGCATCATCGTCGTGGACAAACCGGCTGGAATTACCAGTCACGATGTGGTGTCGCGGCTGCGGCGGTTGTGCGGCACGCGCGCGGTTGGGCACGGGGGCACGCTGGATCCGATGGCTACGGGCTTGCTCGTTTGCGGAATCGGCAAGGGCACCAAGTTGCTGCAGTTCGTTTCCGGGGGATACAAATCTTACTTGGCGACGATCCGGTTGGGTATCGGAACTAATACCGACGACGCCGAGGGAGAAATTGTCGCCCGGCCCGGCGCTCGGCTTGTCGGCGTGCCGGACATTGGTACGATAACCGATGTTGGTGTGATATCCGGCGTCGCTGCGATTTCCGATATTGCTGCGATTTCCGATGCTGCCGCTGTATCTGAACCGTTTATTTCGACACCAGTAGCGGTATCGGAATCAGAAATAACGAACGCAATCGCAAAGCTCACTGGCGACATCCTGCAAGTGCCTACAACTGTTTCAGCAATTAAGGTAAAAGGGGAGCGCGCCTACGCTTTAGCGCGTGAGGGCAAAGAGGTTAACTTGGAGGCCCGCCCCATAAGCGTCCCAATCTTTGACGTAATAAAGATTATCGAAACCAAAGCGGAAACGCCAGGCGGTGAGATTCCCGTGATTGACCTAGAGGTTGAGGTGCTGGTTTCTTCAGGAACATATGTGAGGGCATTAGCGCGCGACCTTGGGGAATTATTACGCACGCGCGGACATTTGACGATGTTGCGCCGCGAATGGATAGGCACTAGGTTATGTAAAGGCCAGGAGCAAGAAAGCCAAGGGCAAGAGTGCAAAGAGCAAGAATATAAAGGCCAGTGGAATGAATACCAGGGTATCGGAGGGTTTTCCCCTGCGGACGCATACACCCTTGATGAACTTGAGGCCCGCAGTGCCGCCGGTGCCGAAATAGGCGAGGCCCTTTCGACAATGCCATTAGGCAAAGCGGCCGCTCGAATGTTAGCGCTCACTAATCTGACAGATGCAGAAGCCTCCGATTTACAATACGGCCGGTTCATCGCTCCGAAATATCCTACCAGTCGATTATCGGAACAATTATCGGAAATAAACCAACCCAGCTCATCCGCCGAAAAGCCGATGCCGGGCCAAGAACCGATAACGGCCAATAAACCGATAACCGGCACTAAGCCGATAGCGGGAATTAGCCCCGACGGACAATTAGCAGCGATTCTTGTCAACACCGTACAAAATGGGAAGCAGATGGCTCGGCCTGCCATTGTTTTCCCGCCCCAAGATGAGAAGGTAGTGAGCGTGCAAAACAGCGCCAGCAATCCGATGGCTTCATCAGACATTCCCTCGGATAATATCGGAGGCAACGGTTCCGTAGTCACTTTCGGCTCATTTGACGGCGTCCACCGAGGCCATCAGGCCCTATTGCAAGAAGTGGTTCGGATTGCGAAATCGCGGGATCTGAAGTCCATTGCCTTTACTTTCGACCCCCACCCGGCACTATTCCATCAAGCGCGCCCCGGAATGCAGTTGCTTGTGGGAATTGACGAAAAAGTTGCCGCCATAAAAGCCTGTGGAATTGACGAGGTTGAGGTTATCCCGTACACGGCAGAATTCGCAGCGCAAAGCCCAGAATATTTCGTGCGAGATTACCTGAATAAACGATATCGGGCAAGAGTGGTAGTTTTAGGTGGCGATGCTCGGTTCGGCAGAGAGTTATCAGGGGATTTGACTACCTTGCAGGAATTAGGGCCAAAATACGGGTTTGAGTTAGTTAGATTTGATGATGTCAAGCCAGCTCAAGGCGCAAAGAGGTGGTCAAGTACCACAGCGCGGGCGGCACTAAACGATGGCGATATGGTTTTGGTGGCGGCAACTTTGGGGCGACTGCACGCGATC
>JAITCS010000154.1 GCA_031282935.1 Cellulomonadaceae bacterium | reverse complement strand
TTTCCCTGCCACGTTTCGGGGGTGGATAAAACAATGCCGAGCGTTTCGGCATCGTCTTTGCCGCAAACAATACAAATATCGGCCGCTTCGGCTTTACTGATATCCTCAATCGCTTTTAGGGATACCCTATCGGATACCACTTTCGGTAATCTGGCTAAAGCGCGGTCAATAGCGGCATCGGATTCGGCGCCGCTTACGATTATTTCACAAGTTCCTTTGTGTTTTACTGACCATTCTTGAGCCAATTCGTACAAGACTTCGTCCCGCAAACGCCCGGAACCGAGCAACCAGATGCGGCGCACCTCAGTGTTCACAGCCTTGGCAGCCAGGCGGGAGGCAGCCAGGTTGGTGACCGAAAAAAGGTCGAAATACGGGTCGGTTTGGGTTAGGTGCCGCGCCAGGAGGGCTGGGGCCAGGGCTGGGTTGAGCAGGGCCACGGCGATAGTGCGGTCGGCGCGCCGTTTCGGAATCGCTTTCACGGTGGCGGCAACGCGCAGGTTCGCGCCGGGGTCGTCAGAATCGTCGTTACAGATGTATACGGCGGCAGCTCCGCGCGCACCGGCGGCGATCAAATCAGTTTGGGAATCAGATTCGGCTTTTACCGTTGCAATTCTTTCGGCCTTTAGCGCCTCGGTAATTACTTCCGCTTCCAGGGTATCACCAACAATTACGGCGTGTCCCCGTTGGTTTTTAGTCAATGTGCGTTTTATGTGTTCATCAAAAATAACTAAAAATGCGATTAGCGCGCCCATAACGGTGGCGGCGGGAGCCAATAACCGGGCCACATTAAGTTGCCACGGCAAATCAGACATTTGCGCTTCACCAAAACTAACCGGCCCAGAATCTCCCAGGAATAATTGAATGGTGAAATAAATTATGTTCGGCCAAGACCCGCCCCAATCATCACTAAATTGTGGCGTGCGGCTTAAAATGTGAAACCCCCACAGGCCCAGCGCCAGGCAACTAAGAAAAAGCGCGGTAACCAAAATGCGCGGCACCTCGCGCAGCCAACCATGTGCCCAACTTAAGCGGCGAGTGCGCTTTAGTTGAGTCGCGCCAGGACTATTCCGCAATTTCATAATATGCAATCCTATCGTAATCTCGATCCGCTACGGCTCTCCCGGCTCGCCCAAGCGCTCCCAGCCCCCGCAAGCACTCCCCGCCCATGCCGTCCGTCCATATCGTGAACCTAAACCCACCCCCGGACAAGAACCCCTATTTGCCTGAAATCAAGATGCAAATCGCGCCAAAAATACCGGTGACCTTTCGGAATACCTCCGAGCCGGGAACTCTCTAGCTATGAACCGTGAAGAAAGGTTCACGGAGGTCTTCGCCCGTGATTACCGCGAGGTGTACCGCTTTTTACTGCGGCGCACCGACCCAGACGTTGCGCGGGAAATCGCTCAAGAAACCTTCACTACCGCCTGGCAGCGGCTCGAAAAGGTTCCAGATGACCCGGAAGCTTCCCGCGCGTGGCTGTATACCGTGGCGCGGAATCACCTGCTACATCACAACCGAGCGCACCAGCGGCGCGCCGCCCTCGCCATCCGACTCGCCGGGGAACCGCATTTTGCAGGTGAAAGCCCTGATTAGGCCGCCAGCGCAAGTTCTGATTTGCAAGCAGCTTGGGGGCGCCTCGACCCCGTAGCGCAAGAGATAATCGCGCTGGTGGGTTGGGAGGAATTGACCATTGAGCAAGCGGCGCGGGTGCTTGGGGTTTCGCATGTGGCGGCGCGAAATCGCTTGCGAAAAGCCCGCGCAGCAATGCGGGCAGAATTCGGCCCCGAAACCATAAATTACCCGTATGTTCCGAATAAAACCCCAATAAAAGAAGGATTACCAGCATGAAATCACAGGTACATTTCCCTGAATTTGATCAGGTGCGCGCTTATGATAACGCCCCTAAAAATGCAATAGACAATGAAGCTTTCCAGATTCAAAGTGATGCCACTATGTTCCAGATAATGCAAACCAATCCGAGGAATATCGTGCCCAAAATGCACCGCTATAGCATAATGCGCCGCTCCGTTATCGCTATCGGGGCGGTTTTAGCAGTGAGTTTGGGGGGGATGACGGCAGCCGCTGCCAATGGTTTATCGAATCCGGTGGGCGATTGGATGGCCAGCCTATTCCGATTTAACTCCATTGCCAGCGCTGATATGCTAATGGTTGGAGATATCACCTGCACCCCGTTCTATGCTGTGGTGCCAAGATTTACTTCTGTTTATAACCCGGAAACCTTTACAGGTACGCCTAGTGAATTATTGCGTGCCCTGAACTTAAGGGATAATGATATTGAAATTGCAACTGAGATATTGGCCGGAATTGATATGGAGGCGTTACCGGGGGATGGGCCAACAGTAAGTATTGAGCCAGGTGACTTCGCTTCGAGAGGGGAGTGGGGGATTCCGTTAATGGGTGCTAATCAGCAAGGCACTTTCCAGGTGTCTTTTGGGGATATTGAGAGCTTACCGGCCCACGTTTTTGTGGCTTTCTCGGGGGATGATGAACATACGGCAGCCATGATGGCACGATTCAACACCGGGCTTGCCCAGGCTGGAATAGACCTAAACGCTCTGACATTAATCCAAACTGTTGTCTGCGAATGAGTGAGTATTTAGGCCCCTGCTCACCGCCACTATACGGTATAAGGGCGCGGTGCAACCGCGCAGTGTTTTTACCTTTTTGACGAGCGCGGTAGCACCGCGCAGCTAAACCCTTAAATGGCGGTTGGCAGTGGCCTAAAAATTACACCAACTGCGCTAATTCACCTTTGGGCAGGTTGGCGCCGAAAGCCGGATTTCCTGGTTGCAGGCGGGCTCCGGCACGCAAATCTGGCAAGGGCAGTGGGTCAAAACCGAAACGATCCACCAAATCGGCAACAGCGGCGACGCTGGTCTCATCATCTCCAGCCACCGCGATAGCTTTGCGGGCTTGGTTGGCGTTGACCGGGCGGGCTTCATCGTAAAGGTCGTGATAACCCATATGATTAAACGCTTTTACCACGCGGGATTTCGATAAAAACTCGGCCACCATTTCAGTGGTGGAGGTTTCAGGGTTTTCTAATTCCGGGCGCACCCCATCGGTTTCCCACCAATAATTCATGGCGTCAATAACAAGTTTCTCGTTCAGTGCCTCCACGGGAATGTTTTTGTATTTCCCAAGTGGTAACGCCAAAATAACAATATCAGATTGAGCCGCCACATCAGCAGCCCACCCCGTGCGCGCCCCTGGCACTAAAACCTCAACAGTGAGTTCAATGTTTGCGGGGTCGCCCGAAGAAGCTATCAGGGTGCGATACCCAGCGGAAACCGCTAGTTGCGCAAGAACAACGCCAACTTTACCGGCACCTAAAATGCCAATGGTCGGATCTAAATTAGTTGCCACGA
Source organism: Cellulomonadaceae bacterium (assembly GCA_031282935.1). Lineage (GTDB taxonomy): Bacteria > Actinomycetota > Actinomycetes > Actinomycetales > Cellulomonadaceae > Xylanimonas. The sequence continues at coordinate 3,721 of JAITCS010000154.1, read as the reverse complement.
TTTATGATTCCCCCAGCAATTCACGCACGCGGGGCACAACCTCGCCGCCGTAAAGTTCCACAGTCCGATATCGAGCATCTGCCGCTTGCGCTCCAAATGTATATACCATTTCAAAGCGCTGAGCTCCAACGGCTTTCATACTCTTGGCTATTTTCTGAGCCACGGTTTCTGGTGTACCCAAATAGAGGGAACCGTGCGTGATTTCTTGCTCGAATTGGGCCCTAGTCAAAGGCGGCCAACCCCTCTCGCCGCCAATTAAATCATGTTGTGCCTTATAGGCTGGCCAAAAGAGCTCTTTCGCCTCTTCCTCAGTATCGGCAATAAACCCAGGCGAATGCATACCAATCGGATGTGCGGTAGTGCCAAATTGGGCGCAAGCTCTGCGATATAATTCAGTGTATCTTGAGAAACGCCCAGGGGAACCGCCGATAATCGCAAAAACAACCGGCAGGCCATATCGGGCAGCCCTAATTACGGATTGCGGGGAGCCGCCCACCCCCACAGAGGCCATCAAGCGGTTATCGGTTTTTGGAAATACCTCTTGGTTGTGTAAAGCGGCGCGGGTGTTACCTGACCAAGTGACAGGTTTTTCATCAAGCAACTTGACTAATAGGTTGAGTTTTTCTTCAAATAAGAGTTCGTAATCGCTCAGTGGGTACCCGAAAAGCGGGAAAGATTCTGTGAAAGAGCCCCGACCTAACATGACCTCTGCGCGACCATTTGATAAGGCATCCAGGGTGGCGAATCTTTCATAAACCCGCACCGGATCATCGGAACTTAAAACGGTAACCGCGCTGGCCAAGGTAATGTTTTTAGTCAAACCTGCGAGAGTGGCCAAAACCATTTCAGGTGAAGAAATCGCATATTCGGGGCGGTGGTGTTCCCCAATGGCAAATATATCCAGCCCCAATTTATCGGCCAATACGCCCTCGCGTACCACCTGCCGAATGGAATCGGGGTGCGACATCAGGGCGCCGTTCCCCTTATCAACCTCGAAAGCGCTGCCTGCCGCCGCGCCGGGCAAGGCGGGCCGATCCCCGAAAGTGTCCAGGCCAAACACATATTCCATAGCGTGATTCTAACAGCGCGCGAGCGATTTCAGGAAATCCTTGACCGCTGATGATACGCTAATGGAATGTGCAGGTTGTGTGCTGGGGCTTTTACCGCAGCCCTGATTGCGCCAATGCTGGTCGGCGTGGGGCCAGTCAAGGCTGTCAACGTGCCATTTGCGCGCCCTGATGCTGGGCAAATTGTGACGCAGGTGCAAACTTTGCCTGCGGTTTTTTCGCCCGAAGCGCTGCCCGAAATCGCGCTGCCCGTCGCGTCTGAAACCGCGCTACCAGAAACCGCGCTACCCTCAACCGCTTTGCGAGCCGAAGCGCTGCCCGGCCAACCCGAAATCATCCCGAGAGAAGTCTGGGGCGCCCGCGAACCCAGGTGCCAATGGGACGGCCAAGACGGCAGGCGTGTAACACACGTTGTAATACACCACACTTATGAAGAAACCGGCGAACCTTCCATTGAGTCCGCTTACGAGGCTTTACAACATATCCAAAACCTACACATGGACGATAACAGTTGGTGCGATATCGGATACAGTTATTTAGTTGACTGGTTCGGAAATGTTTATGAAGGCTCGCGCGGCACAATCGAAAAGCCGATCACTTCTGCCCACACCGCCGGATTCAATTACGAAGGCGTTGGAATTGCCCTAATCGGCAGATACGAGGACGTGCCGCCAACCGAGGCCGCCCTCGAAGCGGCGGGGCGAGTTGCAGGTTGGGTGCTCGGGTATTATGGCGTGCCCGCAGACGTCGAAGTGGGCCTCACCGTGGCGGGCGGCAACAACCGTTGGGCGCGCGGCACGGCAGTCACAGTCGAGGCAATCACCGGCCACCGCGATTTGGTGCGCACCGAATGTCCAGGGGATGCCACGTACGCTCGCCTGGATCAGGTGCGCGCGGTGGCCCAAGAAATGACCACCCAAATGCAAAACGCTGGGCAGTTTGACCTGGGCAGCACCGGAGCCACGCCTATATTTACTACAGGTCTGCCCACTGGCCCCCTCACCGCAGCGGAGGAACCGCCGCCTTCCCAGCCAGAACCCGCAAATACCCCCGGTTATAGTGGCGGGTTTGGGCAGCGAATCAGTGACGCCGACCCGGAAACTGCGGCACTGTTAACAATGCAGTGGTGGTGGCTGGCGGCTGCCGTTCTAGTACCTGCTTTGGGTACGCTGTGGTGGTTCCGGTTCCGCCGCCGGGGTACGAACTGAGCAGAAACCACTTACTCGCTCCCTAAATTCGCACTTAGGCGCTGCGTCGTTGGCGCTGAGTGACACCCAAATGGGCCGATTCTGTATGTGTGTCAAGATCGCTAGAGGAATTATCTAAATCGCGTCGTCGGTTCTCGGATGTGTTTTTTGGGGCTGCCGTGCTTGGAGCGCTGGCTTTGGGTACCACCACGTTGAACGTGGCCCAATCAGAGGCCCAACCAGCAGCAGTCGAGGTTGAAACCGTAACCGATTTTACCGCCGATACGGTGCCCACCGAAGCATTAACCGAAGCCTTAGTTGCCCCAGTTTCCGCCCGAAATGAAATCCCCGCATCGCGTAATATGGAGCGCACCCCGCGCGCTATTTCTGCAGATGTCGAGCTTTCGGAGCAGGCTGATACGGTAACTTTGGATTACGAAGTCGAATCGGTGGTCACAGAAAACGAATTACCGTATGAAACCATTCGCCAAAATGACCCAAACCTGCCCGCTGGTACTGAAAAAGTAATTCAAGAAGGCGCCGCAGGTAAAACTATTGTATTTGAAGATGTAATTACCTTAGATACCCAAGAGGTGAGCCGCTACCCGGTGGCCGAGCCGATTACTTTGGAAGCCGTTTCCGAGATAATTGCCGTGGGCACTAAAGTTGCCGAGGTCTCGCAGCCAATTAAAGCCGCAAAATCGGCATTGGGCACTGCGCCCGCAGGCACTGTTTGGGCGCAACTTGCACAGTGTGAATCCAGCGGCAATCCTTCCGCTGTGTCGCGCAATGGGCTGTATTATGGGCTGTACCAGTTCTCGTTGCCCACCTGGAAAGCGATGGGCGGTGAGGGGCTACCTTCCCAGGCCACCGCCCAGGAGCAAACTCGGCTCGCTGAGAAATTGCAGGCCCGGTCTGGTTGGGGGCAATGGCCCGCTTGCTCGCGGAAGCTGGGCCTCCGCTAGGCACCCCGTTGGTTGAACCCGATTCTGGTGGTTGAGCCTGTCGAAACCACCGCCTGTCGAAACCGCCACACCGCGCCAGCGATTTGTCTAAATCCATGCCATCTGGCAAAATTGAGCGTTGGTGCGCCCGCTGCCGCAAATTAGCGCCTCTGCCATCGGGGAGAGGGCAGCGCCGAAGTATTGCAACTAATTATGTCCTGACCGATGGTAGGTGAAGAGAGAAAATCATGCGCACTTTTGATGCGATAAATGAGCCGCTAATTCGGAAAGATATTCCGGATTTCCGCGCTGGCGACACCGTGAAGGTGAACGTAAAGGTTATCGAAGGTAACCGCTCCCGTATTCAGGCTTTCCAAGGCGTTGTAATTTCTCGTCATGGTGGTGGGGTGGGCGAAACCTTTACCGTGCGTAAAGTCAGTTTCGGTGTTGGTGTGGAACGTACTTTCCCACTAAATGCGCCCACTGTGGAATCGGTTGACGTTATTACCCGTGGTGATGTGCG
>JAITCS010000094.1 GCA_031282935.1 Cellulomonadaceae bacterium | reverse complement strand
CCGACCTGGAAGAGGGCCATGTGGTACATGCGAAAGACCTCCTGATGCCTCCGGGCTCGGTGCTGGAAACCGACCCTGAGGCCGCCATTGTGCTGATCACCGTGCCTAAGGAAGAGGTCGTCGAGGAGACCGAAGCCGCTGAGGGTGAGGAAGAAGGCGCCGAGGGCGAGGCTGGCGCTGAAGCCGAGGCTGAGGCCGAAGAGGCTGCCGAGTAATTTCGGTCTGTACTTTTTGATAATGCCTGAAATTCGCTCCGAACGCCGGTTGGCTATCCCTGAGATGAGTCAACCGGCGTTCGAGAGCGCTGGCCCATATTTGGTAATCGGTTTGGGTAATCCGGGCGCACAATACGTAGCAACCCGCCATAATATTGGGCAATTAGTGGTTGATTTACTGGCTGCCCGCACTAGGGTGACGCTGAAAAAGACCCCTCGAATAAGTGCTGAAGTAGCGGAAACTAGATTAGCCAGCCCCCCTGCGCCGAAGATTATTCTGGCTAAGTCGCTGACTTTTATGAACCTCACGGGCGGGCCAGTAGCAGCCTTATCCAAGTATTATAAAGTCGCACCTGACCAAGTTATCGCTGTTCACGATGACGTTGATTTACCTTTTGGAGCTGTGCGCCTGAAATTGGGTGGCGGCGAGGGTGGCCATAACGGTCTGCGTGATATAACTAAAGCGCTTGGCACGCGGGAATACTTGCGCGTGCGGCTGGGGGTGGGGCGGCCGCCTGGAAATCAAGATACCGCCGATTATGTGCTGAACAGGTTTTCGGCTCGGGAGCGGGTTACGTTGGCCGCATCTTTGGACGATGGGGCCGACGCCGTTGTTGGGCTAGTGAGCAATGGGTTACTGGCGACGCAGCAGGATTTCCACAGCCGCGTCCACTAAGGGCGGCACAATCCGAACGGTTGTGCTATGAGCGAAAATGTGCGAGCCGCTCTACCGTACTCCCGCCGGTTGCGCTAAGGTTGGGCTATGGCTGATCCAGAAGTAAATCCCTCCAATAACGCCACTGTCATTGAAGATGTCGAAGCGGTAAAAATAGTGCGCGAAATCACTGACCCATACGCGCCACCGGCGCCCGGCGCTCAAACTCCGCACGTCTATGGCACCTTCAGCGGGACGGGCCCGGCTTATGCAACTGGTCCGGCCTATGCGAGTGGCTCGTCTTATCCAAGTAGCTATACTGCCACTGCGGGGCCGCCCTATTCAGGTGCGTCGCAGCCTGGTTTTGAGCACAATGGCGCTCAAGGCTACCCTACCCACGCCTATCATGGCAGCGCCCCTATTAGTCAGAACCATTACGCCTACCCGTATGCCAACCAGTATGCGCCGCAGCACCGCACGGATGGCTTTGGCATCGCAGCGCTCGTCTGTGCCTTGGCTGGGTTTATGATTCTGCCCGTCCTTGGCTCAATTCTGGGTATCATTTTCGGGATATTGGGGTTGAATCGAAGCAACATGTTTCCAGGCGGTTACGGGCGGGGGCTCTCCATCGCGGGCATTGTTATCGGCGCCCTTGGGTTGCTGCTCGGCACACTTTTGCTCTTGGGGTTATTTGCTGCGGCCACCTATTGGGATCCGGGGGTGCCTTCGTTGATACCGCCAATGATTGGGCAACTATAGGGCCGGTACGCTGAAGCAATTCTTGTAGATGCCAAATAAACCTGCTTGGGGTGACGGCCTGATGAGCCTGTTTTGGGGGAGCGGTAAATGAGTCTGCTCGGGGTCACCGCTGCGCTGCGCCAGGAGCCGGGATTTGAGCGCGCCTTGGAGCAGTCGAAGGCGCGCGGCGAGTTCGAGCTCGTAGCCACCCCGGGGGTGCGCCCGGCTTTGCTGGTTGACCTTGCACAACAGCGGCCCTTGGTGGTGGTAACTGCCACGGGTCGGGGCGCTGACGAGATGGCGAGCGCCTTGCAAGCCTACTTGCCTACTGCGCAACACGACTCAGTGGCCGTGCTGCCTGCGTGGGAGACACTGCCACATGAACGGCTTTCCCCCAGGCCGGACACCTCGGCGCGTCGGCTCGCGGTGTTTCGGCGGTTGGCACACCCCGAGGGTGACGGGCCAACAGGGCCGATTCAGATACTCGTGGTGCCTGTGCGTTCACTGCTACAACCAGTGGTAGTAGGGCTCGGTGACCTGGAACCAATCGTGCTGCGCACTGGTGACACTGCGGATTTGACAGAGGTGGCGCAGCGGCTCACAAGCGCGGCCTACCAGCGGGTTGACATGGTGGAGCGGCGCGGGGAGTTTGCGGTGCGCGGCGGAATCCTAGACATTTTTCCGCCCACAGAATCCCACCCTTTGCGGATAGAGTTCTGGGGTGACGAGGTTTCGGAGATTCGCTGGTTCTCAGTCGCGGACCAACGATCCCTAGAGGTTGCGGTTCACGGTCTCTGGGCCACACCCTGCCGCGAATTGCTGCTCACCCCCGCAGTGCGCGAACGGGCCGCCGCCCTAGTCAACAAGCTCAGCGGCGCAGGTAGCAGTGAAACCATCGCGCTGCTGGAACGCATCGCCGGGGGTATAGCCACCGAGGGCATGGAATCTCTGATCCCGGTTTTGGCTGACGGGCTTACCGCCGTTTTGGAGCTGGTGGCTGGCAACGCGCTGCTGGTAGTTGATGACCCAGAAAAAGTGCGCAGGCGCGCCCACGATCTGGTGGCCACTACCTCGGAGTTTTTGGCGGCAGCGTGGTCGGGGGCTGTCAGCGGTGGCTCGACCCCACTAAACCTGGAGTCGGCATCGTTTATCACCCTTGACGAGGCGCAGGCCGTGGCAGAGCGGCGCGGGTTGGGGTGGTGGACGCTAGGGAGCTTCGGTCTGGATCACGGCTTGTCCGATAACACAGACCCAGACTCGCCAGGCGGCGACCACAACCCAGAGTGGTCTGGGGATGTCGTTATCAACGCTCAGGCGGTGGCCACCTATCGCGGCGAGGTGGATCGGGCGCTGCAAGATCTCCGCGCGATGCAGCGGGATCAGTGGCGAATCGTGCTGACAACCGAAGGTTCTGGCTCCGCGAAGCGGATGGTGGAACAGTTGGGCGCGGTGGAATGTGCCGCGCGGCTGGTGACCGACTTGGCCGGTGAAATCGAGCCAGGGGTCGTGCAAGTAATCCCGGGCCACGTGGGGCACGGGTTTTTAGCGCCCAACCTGCGGCTCGCAGTTTTCTCCGAAGCTGACTTAACCGGCCGCAAGGGCACAAACACTCGCGATATGCGGAAACTTCCGTCGCGGCGTCGTAACGTGGTTGACCCGCTGCAACTAAAGGCGGGGGATTATGTGGTGCATGAACAGCACGGGGTGGGTCGCTTCATCGAAATGGTGCAACGCACTATGGGAGCCGGGGCAACTGCGCACACCAGGGAAT
>JAITCS010000063.1 GCA_031282935.1 Cellulomonadaceae bacterium | reverse complement strand
ACCGCGCCCCACCGGAACATAACTGGCTGTGACAACTTCATACAAATCTACGGCTTGAAATAGGGTAACGATTTTGTGATAACCGTCGGCGCCGCACTCCCCCACATGCAAGGCCAAGTTGACCTTGCCGGGGGCGCGAACTTTTACTGAGGGCGCGGGGGCGGCGCTTAAGTGGGCACCGCGTTTTTGCGGTGCGGCCGCTAATTGTTTGCCTAACAGTTTCATATTTTATTTGCTATTCCCTTGTCCACGGTTTGCTGCGCCACTAATTCTGCTGCAATAGCGGCAAACTGTTCGATATTCAAGGTTTCCCCACGCGCTTGAGGGTCAATCCCGGCCGCGATCAGCGCCTGCTCAGCACCGCCCGCGCCACCGAAAATGCCAGCGAGTGCCGCCCGCAGAGTCTTGCGCCGCTGGGCGAAAGCGGCGTCAATAACCTGGAACACCACCTCTCGGGGGGCCGACGTGTCCAGGGCGGGCCGCCGGGTGATGGCGACGAGCGCCGAATCCACGTTGGGCACCGGCCAAAACACATGCCTGGAAATCGGCAAAGAGCGGCGCGCCGAGGCGTACCAGGCCACTTTTGCGCTGGGCACGCCATACACTTTGGAGCCAGGGGCGGCGGCGAGTCGGTCCGCTACTTCGGCCTGCACCATAACCAGCATGGTTTCGATGGCCTCGAATCTTTCCAAAATGGTCAGTACAATCGGAACTGCCACGTTGTAAGGCAGGTTGGCGATCAGGGCGGTGGGCTGCGGTTCTGGAATGTCGCGGGGCCATAATTGGAGGGCGTCCTTGTTTATGACCAACAGGCTTGGGGTCTCTTGCGCGGCTTGCATCAAATTTACCGCGAAAGTCTTGGGCAGTTGCGCCGCCAAGGCCGGGTCAATCTCGACGGCGACCACCGAGGCGCCCGCCTCCAACAGACCCCAGGTCAGCGAACCCAGCCCTGGCCCAATCTCAAGCACCCTTTGTCCAGGCGTCACCGCCGCAGCTCGCACAATTTTGAGCACAGTACCGGCATCATGGACGAAATTCTGGCCGAACGCCTTGGAGGGCTTTACCCCAACCGCTGCCGCCAACTGCTGAATCTGCGGCGGGCTTAGCACGAAGCCAGTGGAGGCGGTCACATCGCCAGTATAGCCGCCGTCTGGCCCGCATGGGACGGTGTCCAGGTTTTCGCCGTCAATTAACGACACAGTATGCGAACATGCGTGCTACTCGGCGCGCCCTGTTGTGGTATCGCTCGAATGTCACTACCGTAGAACTGAACTCGATTCCGCAGCGTGTGCGGTGTCACTAAAGAACGGCGGAGCCGGGCAAGAGGCTGGCTCTCGCACAAGGCCAAGGAGGCTGTTGTGGCTGGTGTAACTCAAGTTCGTGCCCCGCTGAGCGGGCAGGTCATCCCCCTAACCGAGGTTCCCGATCCGGTTTTTGCGGGCGGCATGATGGGTGACGGCGTGGCAATTATTCCCTCGCAGGGCAAGCTTTTTGCGCCTTTCGATGGTGAGGTGGCAGCCATCTTCCCAACCGGGCACGCGGTAGGGCTGCGCAGCGCTGACGGCGCGGAGATTTTGATGCATATCGGCATTGACACTGTGGCGCTCAACGGCAAGGGTTTCAAGGCGAACGTGGTGCAAGGACAAAAAGTACGCGCCGGAGATGTGCTAGTGGATTTCGATATCCCCACCATTGAGGCCGCCGGGTATAAGGTGGTAACCCCCGTTATCGTCACCAACCCTGACGAGTTCCCCAACCTGGCTCGGCAAATCGCAACCGGCCCCATCACCGCTGGCAATAACCTGTATACCGTCAGCGGCTAAGGTAAGACGCGGCGCTAGCACTGAAGCACGCTAGGTATGTCTGCGCGCCTGAGGTTTTGCTGAACCATGTAAGTTTGTTTGCTGTACCCCGTTGGATTATCGCTGTACCACTTGGATTATTGGTGTACCCTGTTGGGCTATTTGTTGTACCACGCCAAATTATTGCTGTATCAAAGGAGATTAGTGCCATGGAACGCACTGCTGTTATCGCTTCAAAACTCGGCCTGCACGCCCGCCCGGCGCAGACTTTCACTAAGGCAGTTGCCGCTTCGGGGGCCAAGGTCACCATCGGTCGCCCCGGTGGCAAAGCCGCAAATGCGGCGAGCCTGCTTTCCGTAATGGGAATGGGGCTAAAGGGCGGCGAAGAGATCGTGTTGGTTAGCGATGATGCTGACGTCCTTGATTCGCTAGTGAAATTGGTAGAAACCGACCTCGACGCCGAGTAGCACTAACCGCCGTAAGGGAGAGAAACGATGGCCGACAACCAGAACGCAGCACAAGTTTATAAGGGCATCGGCGTGGGCCGGGGCGCGGTGGCTGGGCCCGTGGTGCGGGCCAACCCGGCACCTGTCGCGCCCGCTGACGCGCCGCCCCCGCAGAACCTAGACGCGGCGGCAACCCAGTTGACGGACGCCCTCGCGGCGGTTTCCCACGAGTTGCAGCAGCGTTCCGAGCAAGCCACGGGCACCTTGGCGGCTGTTTTGGGGGCGGCGGCCGAGATCGCTGCCGATCCGGAACTGGCGGATCAAGCGGTCGAGAAAGTTCAGGGCGGCACAGACCCCGCGGTGGCGATCACGGCAGTCTGCAAGGATTTCGCTGACATGTTCCTGGCCGCTGGAGGCTACATGGCCGAACGCGTCACCGACCTCAATTCGGTGCGCGATCGCGTGGTCGCTCGCCTGCTTGGTCTGCCGGAGCCTGGGGTGCCAGGACTAAAGAAGCCCTCCATTATCGTGGCCCAGGATCTCTCCCCTGCGGACACTGGCGCCCTAGACCTGCGCAACGTGTTGGGCATTGTGCTGGAGCAGGGCGGCCCCACCTCGCACACCGCGATCATCGCTGGGCAGCTTGGCCTGCCCTGCATTGTTCGGGTGCCTGGAGCGGCGTTCCTGAAAGACGACGACGAAGTGGCTCTCGACGCCGCTCGTGGCACGGTGACTGTGAACCCGGACGCCGACACTCTGGCCGCCGTCGCCGGTCGGCAGAAAGCGCTTGAAGCCCTCACGGAGGACAAGTCCGACGGCGCCACCTCCGACGGCCACAAGATTCAACTGCTGGCCAACATCGGCACCGCAGAGGACGCCGAACGGCTCACCAATGAGGCCGTCGAAGGCGTGGGGCTGTTCCGCACCGAGGTCTTGTTCCTTGACGCCCAAACCGCGCCGACCGAGAAAGACCAGACCGCCGTGTACGAGCGCACCCTCAACGCGCTCGGCGACAGGAAGGTCGTCATCAGGACGATTGACGCAGGTGCCGACAAGCCGCTGGCTTTCGCCACGCAGCCGAACGAGGAGAACCCTGCCCTGGGCATCCGGGCGTACCGGCTGAACCGAATCATGCCCGAGCTTCTCGACACCCAGCTTAAGGCCATCGCCGCTGCCGCCAAACAGTCCGGGCACGAGCCTTGGGTCATGGCGCCGATGATCGCCACCGTCACGGAGGCGAAAGACTTTGCGGAGGCCGCCCACGCGGATGGCATCCAGAAGGCCGGGGTGATGATTGAGATTCCTTCTGCGGCGATCAAGGCGAAAGAGATCCTTGAGCAAGTGGACTTCGTGTCTATTGGCTCCAACGACCTGGCCCAGTACACCCAAGCGGCCGACCGGCTGAGTGGCGACCTGGCGGACTTGCTGGACATGTGGCAGCCCGGCACGTTGTTCCTGGTCAATCGAACCGCCGAAGCCGGGCTGGCAACTGGCAAGCCCGTGGGCGTTTGCGGCGAATCCGCTGCTGACCCGCTGATGGCGTTGGCGCTCACTGGCATGGGCATCACCTCGCTGTCAATGGCACCCAAGGCTGTCCCGGCGGTGCGTTTCGCCCTGGCGAACCACACTTTCGCGGAGTGCCAGGAGATCGCGAAAGCCGCGCTATCTGCCGACACCGCAGCGGAGGGCCGTGCAGCCGCTCTGGCGCTGGTCAAGCCGGAGGTGCGCGAAGCTTTAGTGCTCGAAAAGTAGCGAGGCCTGCGCTTGAGCCACAGCTTGGAGAGTCGGGAGGCGGGCACTACTGAACCCAACCCGGAACACACGCAGAACTCCCCGGAGTTCTACGATTACCACGACGTTTCTTGGGAGGAGGCGCGCGAGGCCAACCTGCGAAATTGGGAGGAACGCGTGCCGCTGCACGAGAGCGGTTACGGAGTGGAGGAGTTCGCCAACCCCGGGCACTTAAGTCAGGTGGTGCGCGATGACCTTGCGGCGCTGCGCCCCTTTGTGCCCGGTGGCAGCCTCGATGGACTTGAGGTTTGCCACCTGCAGTGCCACATCGGCACCGACACGGTTTCGCTGGCAAGGGCGGGGGCGGCGCGCGTGGTCGGGGTGGACTTCTCGCCCAGTGCGCTAGAATCGGCGCGGCGGCTGGCCCAAAGCTGCAAAGTCAATGCCTCCTGGGTGCAAAGCGACGTGCTTGACGCGCGGGCGGCGGTGCAGGGCCAGTTCGATCTGGTCTATACGAGCATCGGCGCGATCTGCTGGCTAAACGACTTAGGTTTGTGGGCCAAGCAGATCGCCGCCCTGCTGCGGCCAGGAGGCCTGTTCTACATTCGCGACGGACACCCCATGCTGCTCACCGTGGATGAGAACGCACCCGAGCCGCTACTCCGATACCGCTATTTTGGCGATGGCACCGCGCAGGCGTGGGACGACGACACCACTTATGTTGGGGACGGTAAAGTCGCTAGCATCAGAACCTACGAGTGGCCTCATTCGATATCCGAAATACTTAATGCGCTGATCGCGGCGGGGCTAAAAATCCTCAAGTTTGACGAGGGCCGCACCCTGCCGTGGCAGTTCAGCCCGTTGATGGAGTTTGATAAAGAGGTGGGCAGTTTCGTGTGGCCAGAACAACTGCGAAACATTGTGCCCTGCACTTTTACCGTGATCGCCACGCTGGGATAACCGCATTAGGGCAGTCACGCTTGGGGTAGCTGCGTTAGGACAAGAGGCTGCGAATGTCCGCAGCGGTGAGTTTGGCACCGTGCGCCATGTCATCGGCGGCACCCAAATCGGCGCTTTCGGGGTCGCCTTGCAAGATGGCACTAACCAACGCCGCCTTGCGCGATTTGAGCGCCATCACTTTATCCTCAATAGTGCCACTGGCCACCAGCCGGAAAACATTCACGGTCTTTTGCTGCCCAATGCGGTGAGTGCGATCCACCGCCTGGGCCTCCACGGCCGGATTCCACCACGGATCCAAAATGAAAACGTAGTCAGCCTCGGTAAGGTTCAGGCCAAATCCGCCAGCTTTTAGTGAAATCAAAAATAGCGGTTTAGAACCATTTTGGAAACTCTCAATAACTTGGGGCCTGTTTCGGGTGGCCCCCGTCAGATAGGCGAACTCTATGCCGTGTTCTTGTGCCCGCTTGGCCACTATTTGCAGATAACTTGTGAATTGCGAAAATATCAGAACTCGATGGCCTTCAGCAATGACGGACTCAAGGTGCTCAAACAGCACGTCCAATTTGGAGGATGGAATATCCGCATATTCCTCGGGGTCAATCAGGCTGGCGTCCAGAGCCATTCGGCGCATTGTGGTGAGGGCACGAAATACGGCGACCTTATTGGCCTCAAAGTCTGTCAGCAGCCCCAAAACTCGCTGCCGCTCGCGGGTTAAGTGAATGTCATAGGCTCGCCGATGTGCCGGATCAAGGTCAACCTCAATAATTTGCTCAATGCGCGGCGGTAATTCTGGGGCGACTTGCTCTTTAGTGCGCCGCAACATAAGCGGACTTACGCGCCGCCGCAACAGTTCGATCTGTTTCCGGCCGTGCTCACGCAAAGCCTCATCGGCATCAAATTTGTGAATCGCTTCAATGGGGCGCACATAATCCTCGCGGAAGCGTTCATAGGATGGGAATAACCCGGGCGCAACCACCGCAAGTAAAGACCACAATTCCGTGACATTGTTTTCTAGGGGCGTACCTGTCATTGCCAATTTGAATGGCGCTCTGAGTTTGCGCGCAGCCTGGTTCGCTTTAGTGGTATGATTCTTAATGAATTGCGCCTCATCAAGAATCAGCCCGCTCCACTCAAGGGCTGCAAAACGGGCAGCATCAAGTCGGAATATCGCATAGGAGGTTACTACGATATCCATATTGGCAATGCGTGCGAAAACCTCGGCAGCCTCCCGCTCGGTGCGGGCCGTGCGGTTCAGCACGGCGACTTGCAGGTTCGGGTTGAATTTCTTTACCTCATTGACCCAGTTCCCCACAACTGAGGCGGGGGCGACCACCAAGAACGGCGGCGCCTTCGGCAAAGCTTGCATGGCGCCATCAGAACCCGCCGTAGCGCTGGCCGCCAGTTCCTTTGCGTGAGTTATCAGCGAAATGGCTTGCAGGGTTTTCCCCAAACCCATATCATCAGCCAAAATGCCACCCAAACCGTATTTGTAGCAAAAAGCCAACCAGTTGAAACCGTGGTGCTGATAAGGCCGCAATTCGGCACTAATATCGGGGTGCAATTCGATATGGTCAATCAAGGAAATTTCCGAGGAAGAGGCCGCTTTTTGCAAAGCCAACAAAGCGGTGACCGATTGCCGCCAACTTTCAGATTGCTGCACCACGTCAGCCAACTGCGATAATTCGTCCCACAAACCGGCTTGGAGGCGACTTATCTGCAGCTTCCCCTTACGATCAGTAAGGCGATCTGCCTCGGCTAATAACGCGCGTAATTGCTCCAACGAGGGGTGGTTCAACCGCAACCAAGAACCATCCACCAACATTAGTTTTTGCCGACCTTTAGCGATAGCCTCCAAAAGGTTGGGCAACGGGATTTCCCTTTCCGCTACCCGCACTGTTACCGCTAAATCAAACCAATCTGCATCCGAGGATTCCTTAGAATCGAGTTCTATAATGGGCTGTTCCGTAAGCTCAGTAAAGGCGGGATTTCCCACTAATTCGGTGCGCACATCAGGCACTTTTGCGATTACGGGCATTATCTCAGAAACTAACCGCAGCGCCTCAAAATCTGCGAAACCTAAGTCCCCTTGCACGGCGAGCATATCGAGCCCAGCCTCTCGAAGTGCAGCAGAAAGCCGTTGCCAAATTTCTTGCTCGGCTTTGCGATCTCGGCTTGGGTGACCACGAGAATCGGCCACTGGGAAAGATAGGGAGCCGGAATCTTCGCTCTCATATTCCCAATGCGCTGAGAGTTGCGCGGCGGTGGGTTTCGGGAATGTGGCGGTGACAACCAGCGTGGGCGCTAGGGCTTGCGGTAATTCGATTGAGGAATCACTTGACGCTAACGATAAGTGGCGGTTTAGGGTAGGCAAATAGTCGCGGGTGAAAGCCTCTAAATCATCCTCTGGGATTACCAATTCGGAACCCAAATCTAGTAATGCCAGGCTGGCGGCCGTGAGCTGCTCAGTGGTGGGCGCTAGGGTGATAATCCAACCGCCCCGGTTATCAGTTGGTTCTGTTACGGCGTAAATGCCACGGTTTCCAATAGGCCCGCGAATGTTATTCGTAATCGCTTTGTCGTTGATTAGGATACTGCTTGCTAAATGCACTTTATCGCCCGCGCGAGTGATGTCCAGGGAAACCGACGCGGATTCTGCGAGGATAATCTGTTCCAGTTTTCCGTTACCAACGTAAGGCACCCCTAATTGGTGACCTAATTTCAGTTGATCCCACACCAGCCGGTCAGGGAAATCGCTTAAGGAAATCCATTCGGTGGCGCCCCAATAACCCTGTGACCGCATGGCCGCCAATTCGCCAAACCACTCAGTGATAAGTGGATCCCATTTGGTGGCAGGGCGGGTATCAAACCCCAACTGAAATCGCGCTGCGGCCTCGGCAGTTTTGTGGCGGCGTAATTGGTCCCAGGTGACTTGATATCCGCCCGTCCAATTTCCGGTGCCCAAGTTTTTTTGCACGGGCCGCACTGAAATGCCGGTTACCGAACTAACCCCGCGCGCGAGCAACGCTTTACGCCTGGTGGCGTCCTTAATGAGCCCGTCCACCCGGAATTGCAACCCCAACGGGATCACCTCGTATGGGTCGTCAGGGGGCAGATCGGGCGAGGAACCACTAGAGATTTGGGCTTTGCGCATGAGCGTGTCAAGGCTCCGCTGCCACCCAGCCACTTGGCCTTTTATTGCGAACTCTTTAGCGGTCCCGGCCGCAGCGAGTGCCACCGCTACCACATGTTTGCAGTTGCCTCCAACCGGGCAGGTACATTCCCCGCCGGTGAATTCGGTATTTGAAAGGAATATCACCACTTTATAGGACGGGGTTTGGCGGCCTTTTACTACACCTGTGATGATTTGGCTGTCTTTGTCGTGATCTATTTGGATAACTCTGCTGGCTTCGTAATATACCCGCCCCCGGGTTACGGCTGCGGAGCCGCAAATCTGATTCAGCCGAGATAAACTTATGTTAGCCATCTATAGCCACCAGCTTTAGGCACAAAAATAACATTACGCGATAGCTCGGGCAAAATACCTGCCACCCTCGGAAACAATAGTGAGCGGAATCCCGAAAGTTGCGGTCAAATTAGCGGTGGTTAGGGTGTCAGCCAATGGCCCAGCCGCAATTACCTTACCCTCACGCAATAACAAAACGTGGGTAAAGCCAACCGGAATTGTTTCAACATCATGCGTCACTAACACTAAAGCGGGTGCATCGGGATCATTAGTCAAGTAACTCAAAGTAGCCAAAAGCGTTTCCCGTGCCGCTAAATCTAAACCAGCGCTTGGTTCATCCAGTAATAACAATTCCGGGTCGGTCATAAGC
>JAITCS010000053.1 GCA_031282935.1 Cellulomonadaceae bacterium | reverse complement strand
GCGGTTCTCTAACCATTCTTGCTACCGCGTTAGTGGAAACCGGTTCCAAGATGGACGAGGTTATCTTTGAGGAATTCAAGGGTACTGGCAACATGGAATTGCGGTTATCACGCAGCCTGGCCGAAAAGCGTATTTATCCGGCGATTAATGTTAACGCTTCTTCAACGCGGCGCGAGGAAATCCTGCTGTCCAAAGAGGAACTCGCCATTGTTTATAAGTTGCGTCGTTTGCTTGGCGCTCTCGATGAGCAGCAAGCTACCGAATTGCTACTAAATAAGTTGAAGAGCACGGGTACTAACCTGGAATTCTTAATGCAGGTGCAAAAGACAACCCCGGGTGCCCTCGCCGAGACCGTGGAGGACTAAGCGAAACCGCCGTCGAAACAAGCCGCTACGAGGTGACACCCAGCAGGCGCGCAAGTTCGGCGGCGGTCTGGTCAAGGGTGTGCTTGCTGAGCACGAATTCGCGCCCCCGCTCGCCCATTTCGCGGGCGCGGGCCGGGTTTTGCAGCAGTTCCACAATCCGAGCGGCAATCTGCGAGATGTCGTGCGGATTGACCACGTAACCGCTCTCGCCGTCCAAAACCGTTTCGGGCGCCCCGCCGGATCGTCCGACAATAAGAGGTTTCCCGCATGCGGCCGCCTCCAAAAATACGGTGCCAATGCCCTCGGCGAACCCGAGCGGGTGCGAGCGGCACAGCATGGCGAACACGTCACCGGCGTCCATGTAGGCGGGCACTTCCTCGCGCGGCACCGATCCGACAAAGATCACTGGCGTGACCCCGCCGTGCCCAACCCCCGTACCCAACCCGAGGTGCGAGGCTTGCCGGTGCAGGGTGTCTAGGTGCTTGCCATCGCCCACCAAAACAAGGCGTGCGTTCGGCACCTTTTCTAAAACCTCCGGCCACGCTGAGATCAGCCTATCTTGCCCCTTGCGCGGATTCGCGCGCGCCACGCACACCACCACCGGCGTCTGCGGCGAGATACCCAACCGGGCGCGCACCTCGTCGCCCCCGCAACCGGGGTAGAACATGGTGGTGTCAATGCCGGGCGCGAGCAGCACCTGCTTGCTCCTGGCGACCTCAGGGGTGAGGGCCTGCCCAATTTTGCGGCGCGTCCACTTGGTGACTGCGGTGAGGTAATCCACCGCGTCGCCGACTTGGCGCAGCATGTTTCGCAGGCCAGGGGTGCGCGCATACATCACCTCATGGCCGTGCGTGAGCGCCACAATGCGTTCCGCCCCGGCGGCACGCAGCGCCGGAGCCAGCAGGCCCAACGGCACGGAGGACCCGATCAGCACGCGGTCGCAGTTTGAGTCGGTGAACGCCCGCACCACATCGTGCTCCACCCGCTTGGTGGGCAGCAGGGTGCCGGTTTTGTCGCGGATCACGGGGTATTTGCAGGCGGCGTCCACACTCGGCGAACCAGGCATGGACGCGGTGTATACCACCACCCCGGACTCGATGCCGTTGTCGGATTCCCCCAGCGCAGCCAACTTATCCGCCATCGTTTTCACAAAAGATTCGATGCCGCCCCGCCGGGGTGGGAAATCGTTGGTCAGAATAAAAGTGCGCGCCACGAACCCTATTCTAGCCTTATTTGATTTGTGGTTTGGTAAATCGCCGGGTTTCTGGCATAATAATGCGTTGGCCTACCGCTTCACGGCCCGCTAATTCGCGGGGCGACCCGGTAGCCTTAGTTCAAGGAGAATGAAATGAAGTCTGGTATCCACCCAGATTATGCCGCCACCCAGGTGGTTTGTACTTGTGGCAACACTTTTGTCACCCGTTCCACTGAGAAGAGCGGCAAGATCAACGTTGAGGTGTGCAACAACTGCCACCCGTTCTACACTGGCAAGCAGAAGATTCTGGACACCGGTGGTCGCGTGGCCCGCTTCGAGGCGCGTTACGGCAAGAAGGCCGCCGCGAAGTAAGCACCGCTGGTTGAGCCCGTGCCCGTTGGTTGAGCCTGCGCCCGTTGGTTGAGCCTGTCGAAACCACCGGGTGCCGCATCGAAACCACAGCCCGCTGGTTGAGCCTGTGCCCGTTGGTTGAGCCTGTGGCGGTCGCTGCGCTCCCTATTCCCTCCTGGCCTCGGCAGAGTCCGCGAGCGGATTCTACTCTCGGGCTGCGTCGGTCACCGAAACCCCGTTGGTTGCCTCCTGCGCCCGTTGGTTGAGCCTGTCGAAACCACCGGGTGCCGCGTCGAAACCACCGGATGCCGCGTCGAAACCACGGCCTCGCGCCGTGTTGCATGCAGGTCGCACCGGGGCTTTGGGGTAGGTTATTTTGATTTTTTGTTCGGGGCACCGTCGAACTGCGGCGGTGCCAACCGGCTATTTTGGCCTTGGTGCGCGATAATAGCCAAGAAGTTTATCTCCGATCCCGAGGAGCAGGTCCGTGGCCACTACCGCCAACCAGTTTGCCGCCGCCGAGCCGTTACTCGCGGAATATGTTGATATCGAGCAGCAACTCGCCGACCCGTCCGTCCACTCGGATCAGGATAGGGCGCGCAAGTTGGGGCGCCGGTACGCCGAATTAGGTCAAGTTGCGAAAGCCTATGACGCTTGGCGCTCCGCGAGCGACGACGCCGAGGCCGCTGCCGAGTTGGCCGCCGAAGACGCCGACCTGGCCGCCGAACTCCCCGCCTTGCAAGAGGCCGAAACGGCCGCCGCCGAAACCTTGCGAAACGTGCTGTTGCCGCGAGACCCGGACGACGGCCGTGACGTGATCGTCGAGATCACGGGCGGCGCCGGGGGCGAGGAGTCCTCCCTGTTCGCGGGCGACTTGTTGCGCATGTACCTGCGTTATGCGGAGCAAAAAGGCTGGGCCACCCAGATAATTGAAGCCTCCGAAACGGACTTGGGCGGCTACAAATCCGTGCACCTGGCCATCAAAGCCAGGGGAGCGGTGGCGCCCCAAGACGGCGTATGGGCACACCTCAAGTACGAGGGCGGGGTACACCGCGTCCAGCGGGTGCCTACCACCGAGACCCAAGGCCGGATTCACACCTCGACGGCCGGCGTGATCGTGATGCCCGAGGTCGAAACGGACGACGAGGTGGACATTGACCCCAACGACCTCAAAATAGATGTGTACCGCAGCTCGGGGCCGGGCGGCCAGTCCGTCAACACCACCGACAGCGCGGTTCGCATAACCCACCTGCCTACGGGCATCGTGGTGGCGATGCAGAACGAGAAGTCGCAGCTTCAAAACCGCGAAGCCGGGATGCGGGTGCTCCGCTCTCGGATTCTGGCGGCCCAGCAGGAGGCCGCCGCCGCCGAGGCGTCAGACATGCGGCAGTCCCAGGTGCGCACCCGCGACCGTTCCGAGCGCATCCGCACCTACAACTTCCCAGAGAACAGGATCGCCGACCACCGCACCGGCTACAAGGCGTACAACCTCGACCAAGTGCTGCAAGGCGACTTGGAGCCGGTAATCCAATCCGCCATCGCCGCAGACGAAGCCGCCAAACTCGCCGCCCCCGCCCCCTAACCCCAAACGCTGTAAAGTAGAGTGTATGACCAAGCCAGCGTACCCTGATTCCCAAGCTATCGCTGCAGTTTGTCAAAAACACCAAGTGCGCAAACTGTGGCTGTTTGGCTCGGCGCTTAGGGACGATTTCGACCCGGAACGCAGTGATTTCGACTTTCTGGTGGAGTTCCCAGAACAATACGATAACCCGTTCCGTACCTATTTCGAGCTGCAAGACAATCTCGAAAAAATAGTCGGTTATCCGGTGGACTTGGTAACGAAGAGTGCGATTAGGAACCCATTTTTCGCCCAAGAAATCGCGCGAACCGCCAAGGAACTGTATGCATCCTAAATCCCTCGCGCACTTATACGATGCCAAGCATGCGGCAACCTTAGCGCACTCTTTCGTGCAAGACATGACCTACGAAAGCTATTTGGGTGATGCTCGCACGCGGGCTGCCGTTGAGAGGATGATGCTGACTCTTGGGGAGGCTTTAGCGCGACTCAGAAGGGATGACCCAGAAACCGCAAACCTCATACCCGGAATTGTCCGAATCATCGGATTCAGAAATAGGATTGTTCATGTCTATGATGAAATTGATGATGCAGTTGTTTGGGACGCGGCAACAATAGAAGTCAATAATCTGATTCCCGTTCTGGATTCGTTATTGCCGGAATTGCCGGAACTGGTCTTGCCCTGAATGTTTGGGGGACTCGGACGAAGCCGCCAAACTCACCGCCCCCGCCCCCTCGCCCAGACGGGGCACTTTTCACGCAGCCCATAACAAGTGGTATGTTTGGAAAGTGTCAACTCAAATCGCCATTCGATTGGAAGCCAACGAACTCGCTGCGATAGACGCTGAGGTTTCGGCAGGTCGGGCACGGAATCGCACAGAGGCTATCCGCCGTTCTATCACTTATTTGGATAGGTTCCGCGCTTATCGCGACGAGCTGAAACTCCTTGAAGCAATTAAATCTGGAGGGGAAAAACTGTATCCAGACCTTGAGGATTTCAACCCACCAGTGATCTGGGGATAAGTAATGCGCGAGATTGTGCTAATTCCGCCTCAGAAGGCTCTTTCGCGGGCAGTTAACTTGGCGTTTGACCTTGAAGAACCGTTGTCGTAGTCGGAATTATTGAAGAAGATAAATGCAGATGTTGGATATTTCGGGAGTTTTGGCGGGTGGGGCTGGCGTTTTGGCGGCGGCCGGGGTGGAGTCGGCGCGGGTGGACGCCGAGATTTTGCTGGCGCACTCATTAGGGATTGACCGAAATGCCCTCAAGGTACAGGCATTGCTGGGTGCTGCACTGCCGGATGATGTCAGCGGTCAATTTGACGCGCTGATCGCGCAGCGAGCCGAAAGAGTGCCGCTCCAGCACTTGACCGGGATTGCCCATTTCCGCAACCTAACGCTTCGCGTGGGGCCAGGTGTGTTTATTCCCAGGCCGGAAACGGAGGTCGTGGCCGGGGCGGCCATCGCAGAGGTGCAACGGCTCCAGGTAATTCAGCAAGGTTCTAGGCCCGTGGTGATAGACCTCTGCACCGGCAGTGGTGCCATCGCCCTGGCGGTGGCCACCGAAACCTCCGCCGAGGTACACGCCATCGAACTTGACGCCCAAGCCCACCAGTGGGCACATCTTAACATCGCCGCCCTAGCACCCCCCGGCAACCCTATTGACCTGCGGCGCGGCGACGCCCGGATACCTCCGCCCGACCTCACCAACAAAGTGGATGTCGTGGTCAGCAACCCGCCGTATATCCCCCCCGGTGCCGTGCCGCGCGACCAGGAGGTCCGCGACCATGACCCAGCCCAGGCGCTGTACGGTCTTGGTGCTGATGGCCTTACCGTGCCGCAGGGCATTATTGAGGCGGCCGCGAAGCTGCTCAAGCCCGGCGGCCTGTTAATCATGGAGCACGGCGACGAGCAAGGCCCAGCAACTCGAAACTTAGCGGCTAAAGCAGGGTATATCGAAATCGAAACCAAAAAAGACCTGACCGACCGCGACCGCTACCTGACCGCCCGCCGTCCGCCGCCCAGATAGACCGTCAAACTGGCGAAACCAGCGAAACTGTCAAAACCAAAAGCCTGACGTGCGGGTCACCGCCCAACCTGCACCCGCCGTCGAAACCAAGCGACCAGTGGCAAGCCCGCAGCGTAGAAACAGCAAATGCTTTCGGCAAAGAAATTCGCGCCGGACGGGTTGCCGCCCACCGCCAACCCGCCGTGCTAAATTGGCGCTGTGCGGGTGTACCTGCTCCTGTTGCTGATCGCTGCGGCCGTCACGTTCCTGACCACGCCGCTGGCGCGCTGGCTGGCGCGCAAAACCCACGCAGTTTCGGCGGTTCGGCCCCGTGACGTTCATGTGGTGCCCACCCCGCGCTTGGGCGGCCTCGCAATTTTGGCGGGTATTGTCGCCACGATTATGTTCGCCAGCCAAACCCGATTTCTGGCGGGCATTTTTGCGGGGCGCCAACCTTGGGGCATTGCCGGGGGAGCGATCATTGTGGCGCTGCTCGGCTGGGCGGATGACATTTGGGACCTCGATTGGATGTCTAAACTTGCTGGTCAGGTGCTCGCCGCCCTCTTCATGGCCCAAATGCAGGTGCAACTGACCATGTGGCCCATCCCCGGCATGCTCACCATCCCCGGCTCCACACTGAGCCTGGCGGTGACGGTGGTGATTGTGGTGGCCACCATGAACGCAGTGAATTTCGTGGACGGCTTGGACGGGTTGGCGGCGGGGCTGATCGCCATTGGCGGCGTCGCTTTCTTCCTTTATACCTACGATGTGATGCGCGAAACCAGCCCCAACGATCTGGCCTCGCTCTCCTTACTGACTTTGGCGGCGCTGGTCGGGGCGTGCATCGGATTTTTGCCGCACAACTTCTTCCCCTCGCACATTTTCATGGGGGATTCGGGTTCGATGGTGTTGGGTTTGGTGCTAGCGGGGGCCACTATTTCGATGACCTCGCACGTCACGCCCGCTATTACCTCGGGGGTGCAAGGCGTTCCCGCTTTTGTGCCGCTGCTGCTGCCGCTGGTGGTGGTTTCGCTGCCCCTGCTTGACATGGCGCTCGCGGTTATCCGGCGCTTGGCGCGCGGGCAATCACCGTTCCACCCGGATCGTTCTCATCTGCATCATCGCATGTTGGCCTTGGGTCACTCCCACCGCCGCGCCGTGCTCATCTTATATATTTGGACTTTCGTGATCGCTTTCGCCGGGGTCTCGCTGGTGTGGTGGCCGTGGAATTACGTGCTGTTCGCGTT
>JAITCS010000008.1 GCA_031282935.1 Cellulomonadaceae bacterium | reverse complement strand
TTTGCGCGTGCTGGGATTCAACATTGCCCAGAATGTGGGGAGCCAGTGCAGGCGCAAACCCCGCAACAAATTGTAGATAAACTCATGGAATTGCCTGATGGCACGCGCTATCAAGTGTTAGCGCCAGTGGTGCGGGGCCGCAAGGGCGAATACGCCGACTTATTCAACGAATTGCAAACCCAAGGTTTCTCGCGGGCGCGCGTGGATGGGGAAGTGATTCAACTTTCCGAGCCGCCCACTTTAGCTAAGCAACTAAAACACGATATTGAAGTGGTAGTTGACCGCCTGGTTGCCAAGGATAGTATTCAACGCCGTTTGACAGACTCAGTGGAAACCGCTTTGCGCATTGCCGATGGGTTAGTGCTGATTGAGTTTGTCAACGCTGATATTGACGACCCAGACCGGGTGCGCAAGTTTAGCGAAAACCGTTCTTGTCCAAATGATCATCCCCTTACTTTGGATGAAATAGAGCCGCGCACTTTCTCGTTCAACGCCCCTTACGGTGCCTGCCCGGAATGTCACGGGATCGGGTTCCGGCTGGAGGTTGACCCCGATTTGGTGGTGCCTAACGATGAATTGTCGTTGTATCAGGGCGCTATTGCGCCTTGGTCTGCGACCTCCACATCCTCAGAGTATTACGAAAGGGTGCTTGAGGCGTTATCGGATGAATTGGGCTTTTCGATGAATACGCCTTGGCGCTCGCTGCCCGCGAAAGTCAAAGATGCCATCCTGTATGGGCGCAACCACAAAGTGCATGTGAGTTACAAAAACCGTTGGGGTCGGGAACGCAATTATCATACTGGTTTTGAGGGCGTTATCGAGATGCTGAGTCGGCGCCATTCGGAAACCGATTCCGAATACGCCAAAGAGAAATACGAAGCCTATATGCGCGAAACGCCGTGCCCGGTTTGTGACGGGGCGCGTCTGAAACCAGAGGTTTTAGCGGTTACGGTGGGTGGGAAATCCATCTGGGACATTTGCCGATTATCCATTGACAAAGCTGCGGAGTTTATCGGGAAACTGAAACTCGGCAAGCGCGAGGCCCAAATCGCGGCTGAAGTGGTAAAAGAAATAAATTCGCGGTTAGGCTTTTTGCTCGATGTCGGTTTGGATTACTTGAGCCTGGAACGGCCTGCGGCCACGCTATCGGGCGGGGAGGCGCAACGAATTAGGTTGGCCACCCAAATCGGTTCGGGTTTGGTTGGGGTGTTGTACGTGTTGGATGAACCCAGCATTGGTTTGCATCAGCGCGATAACCTGCGTCTGATTTCCACTTTGACGCGGTTGCGGGATCTGGGAAACACGCTAATTGTGGTGGAGCACGATGAGGACACCATCAAAACGGCAGACTGGATTGTTGATATCGGGCCAGGCGCCGGGGAGTTCGGTGGCGAAGTGGTGTGGTCTGGCGATTACGCGGGATTGCTGGACACCGAAAGGTCGGTCACGGGCGCGTATTTGGCGGGCCGCAAGGAGATCGCGGTCCCCACAGTGCGCCGACCCCGGGACAAAAAACGGCAAGTGACCGTAGTGGGGGCCCGCGAACACAATTTGCAGGATTTAACCGTGAATTTCCCGGTGGGCCTTTTTACCGCCGTTACGGGAGTTTCGGGTTCTGGGAAATCAACCCTAGTTAATTCAATTCTTTACACCGTTATGGCTAACGAACTAAACGGGGCGCGCCGCGTGGCAGGGCGGCACAAAAAAGTGACGGGCCTGGACGAACTCGATAAAGTGGTTCACGTTGATCAGGGGCCTATCGGGCGCACACCCAGGTCAAATCCGGCCACCTATACCGGAGTTTGGGACAGTATCCGCAAACTATTCGCCGACACCGAAGAAGCAAAAGTGCGCGGTTACGGCCCGGGCCGGTTTTCCTTCAACGTTAAAGGCGGCCGCTGCGAAGCCTGTTCCGGCGACGGCACAATTAAAATCGAAATGAACTTCTTGCCCGATGTGTACGTGGCCTGCGAGGTTTGCCACGGCGCCAGGTACAATCGAGAAACCCTGGAAGTTCACTTTAAAGGCAAAACAGTTGCCGATGTTTTGGACATGTCCATAAAGGATGCCGCCGAGTTTTTCAAGGCCGTACCGGCTATCAGCCGCCACCTGGACACTCTGGTATCTGTGGGGCTGGGCTACGTGCGGTTGGGCCAACCCGCGCCTACGCTTTCGGGCGGCGAGGCGCAGCGCGTCAAACTTGCCTCGGAACTAAAACGCCGTTCCACCGGGCGCACCGTTTACGTGCTGGACGAGCCGACCACGGGCCTTCACTTTGAGGACACGAGAAAACTAATCGAGGTGCTGCAATCCCTAGTGGACAAAGGCAACACGGTTATCGTTATCGAGCACAATCTTGACGTGATTAAGAGCGCGGACTGGGTTATTGACTTAGGCCCCGAAGGCGGCAGTGGGGGAGGCAAACTCATCGCCGAGGGCACCCCGGAACAAGTGGCGCAAATCCCCGCGAGCTATACTGGGCAATTCCTAGTCCAATCGCTGCGGGCGGCGGCCTGACCTCACGCCCGTTGATCTTGTGCTCAGCGGCCTTACGTTACGCCCTGTCGATTTTGCGCGCGGCGGCTTGGCAATACGGCCGGCAGTCTGAACCTGCTCGCTGCGGCATATTGCAGGTCAATGTGGCGTGGCACCGCCGCCCTGCGCTAGGTTTGCGCAGAATTGCGATACTGTGACATCATGCAATTCGCGGATCACCACGGGCCCTGGTTTGGCGATTATGGCGGTCGTTTTGTGCCCGAAGCGCTGGTCGCGGCTCTGGACGAACTAGAGGAAGAATATCGGACAGCCGTTGCCGACCCGGTTTTCTGGGAGCACTTTTTGCGCCTGGAACGCGAATATGTGGGCAGGCCCTCTCCACTTACAGAGGTGCCGCGATTCGCTAAATTGTGTGGTGGTGACGCCGGTAATCGGGTGTTCCTCAAGCGTGAGGACCTGAACCACACCGGGTCGCACAAGATCAATAACGTGCTGGGCCAGGCCCTATTAGTTAAGCGGATGAACAAATCCAGGGTGATCGCCGAAACGGGGGCAGGGCAACACGGCGTAGCCACGGCCACGGCCGCCGCGCTGTTCGGGCTGGATTGCACCATATACATGGGCGAGGAGGACACGCGCCGCCAAGCCCTCAACGTCGCCCGCATGAGGCTGCTGGGGGCCGAGGTGATCCCCGTGCAAATCGGCCAAAAAACGCTGAAAGACGCCATAAACGAGGCCCTGCGCGATTGGGTCGCCAACGTTGACACCACCCACTACCTGCTCGGCACCGCCACCGGCCCGCACCCGTTCCCCGAGATGGTGGCCCGGTTCCAGTCCATCGTGGGCTTGGAGGCTCGCACCCAGATAATGGAGCGGATTGGGCGCACCCCCGATGTGGTGGCCGCGTGCGTGGGCGGCGGGTCGAATGCGATTGGGCTGTTCCGGGGCTTTTTGGACACCGAACCGGGGGAGAACGAGGCCACGCTCTGGGGGTTCGAGGCGGGCGGCAAAGGCATTTCGACGGGGCAGCACTCGGCGCGGTTCTCGGGCGGTTCCCTGGGCGTGCTGCACGGCACCAAGTCGTATTTACTGCAGGACGACGAAGGCCAAACGCTGCCCTCGTTCTCGATTTCGGCCGGGCTCGACTACCCCTCCGTGAGTCCGATTCACGCCTGGCTGCACGACAGCGGGCGCGCGAACTATCGCCCCATCACCGACGACGAGGCCATGGAGGGGTTCCGCGCTTTGTCGCAGACCGAAGGGATCATCCCGGCCATCGAATCCGCGCACGCGCTAGCGCGGGCAATGCAGATAGGCACCGAGTTGGCGGCGGCTGGCAAGCGGGATCAGGTGATATTGGTGAGCTTGTCCGGGCGCGGCGACAAAGACGTGGAAACCGCAGGCCGCTGGTTCGGGCTTTTGGATGAGCCGGAGGCCGGTCACGAGGGAGGCGCGCGATGACTTCGCAAGTGGCAGCAAAACTTGCCGAAACCAAAACCGCAGGCCGGCCCGCCCTGATCGGTTACCTGCCCAACGGGTTCCCAGACAGCGCTCGTGGGCTTGAGGCCGCTCAGGCCTTGCTGGCCGGGGGCGTGGACATTCTCGAACTCGGCATACCCTACACCGACCCGGTGATGGACGGCCCCACGATTCAGCGCGCTGCCGAAGCGGCCCTCGAAGCGGGTTCCC
>JAITCS010000204.1 GCA_031282935.1 Cellulomonadaceae bacterium | reverse complement strand
AACACCCCGCCCGAATCCTGGCCCTCGCTGGCTCCCCCGGCGCGGAGCCGAAGCTGGACGCCCAGGTGCGCATCGGCGGTGATGCTGGCGCCTCGGAAGTGGTGTTGCTGAACCTCAGCGGCCCCCTGCGCAGTCACAGCGAGGCGGTGATCACGCCGCTGCTGGTTCCCGACGCCCCCATCGTGGCCTGGTGGCCCAACCACGCCCCCGCCCACCCAGGCGAGCACCCCATCGGGAAAGTGGCAAAACTGCGGATCACGGACTCCAACCACTGCTCCAACGCCCGCGAAGTGCTGGATCGCCTCGCTGCCGGGTATCGCCCAGGCGACAGCGACCTCGCCTGGACTCGGCTGACTGGCTGGCGCGCCCAAATCGCGGCCGCGCTCGACATCGCTGGCTCTGACCCGGTCACCGGCGTGATAGTCGAGGCCATGCCCGACCGCGCCTCAGCCTGGCTACTCGCGGGCTGGCTTGCCATCGAACTGCAATGCCCCACCGAATATGTGCCCGTGCCAAACGCGGTCGGGATTTCCTCCGTAACCCTGCAACGGGCCAGCGGGGACATCGTCTTTTCCCGCCCAGACGGACACACCCTCTCCATCAAGCAGCCGGGCTTCCCCGAACGGCAAATCGCCTTACCACTAACCTCACTTAGTGAGGCGCTGACGGAGGAATTGCGGCGCCTGGACACTGACCGGGTGTACGAGAAAGTGCTGACCAAGGGCCGCGCCCTCGTGTCCAGCCCCGATACCGCCTCCCCCGCCGCGCAGGAGGTTGCCGCGTGAGCCCACTCAATCGGGCGGTGATCGTCCACCCGAACGCCGCAGTGCTGGCGGAGGTGACTGCGGCGCGGTGGCTGCTGCGGATTCTTGACACCCAGTCCATCCGGCGCCCGGTACACACCGTGATTTCGGGCGGCACGGTTGGGATTGCGCTGCTTGCGGCTGCGTTGCAGAGCCCGCTGGTGGGCGCGGTGGACTGGTCGGGGGTGCACTTTTGGTTCGCCGATGAACGGTATCTGAAATCCGGCAAGGCCGACCGCAACGAAACTCAGGCCCGCGAAGCGTTGCTAGACCCCCTGGTCGAGGCGGGGCTGCTGCCCGAGACCAACATTCATGCCATCCCCGGCCCTGATAAGTCCAAATCCGTGGAGCAGGCTGCCGACGATTATGCCGCCGTCCTGTCGGGGTTCGCGGCGCCAGGCGAGCCAGTACCGGTGTTTGATGTGGTGCTGCTGGGCATGGGCCCCGACGGCCACACCGCCTCGCTGTTCCCCGGGGATAGGGCGGCTCTAAACTCACTGGCCTCTGTGGTGCCCGTCCACGACTCCCCCAAACCGCCGCCCGAGCGCGTGTCGTTATCTTTGGACGCCCTCAACGCAGGGCGGCAGGTTTGGTTCGTGGTGGCTGGCGGCGAGAAGGCTGAGCGGACGGCTGAGGCGCTCACCGACGGTTCGGTTGATGATGTTCCGGCCGCAGGGGTCGCTGGGCGCGATGCCACCCTCTGGCTGATAGACACCGCAGCCGCCGACGCCCCGTAGGCCCCGGCGGCGGTTGATTATCCGGTGGTTGAGCCTGTCGAAACCCCCCGCGCCCGCCTGTCGAAACCCCTATCCGGCGGTTGAGCCTGTCGAAACCCCGGAACCTAACTAACTCCCCGCAGCGACGGGCACCTCCCGCTGACTAAGCACGTTGGCGTAGATCGAGTTCTGCGGTTCGGAGCCGGGGATTTCAATGGCGCCACACTGGTCGGCGTAGAACTTGGTGCCCGAAACCCAGCCGATTATCCCGTAGGCGTAGCCGTCGTTCTTGAGCCCATCCAAACCCACCAACAATAACTCTTTACCAAGATTCAGGCCTCGGAAAGCGGGATCAACACCGACCGGCCCAAAGAACCCCTTGCCCGTGGTGTTGTAACACGAGAACCCCACGATCTGTTGACCCTTTGAAGCCACGAAAACGGTGGGCGGCGACTGGTGCAAACCCATCTCAGTTTCGGCCATCCAGGACGCGGAACGGTTAAAGTTAGCGCTAACAAAATCAAGGATCTTCTTTTTGTCAACAATGTGCGCCCGCCGAATAACAAAACCGTCGTCAATCAGTTTCTGGTCTGGCTGATAATCCAGGTGCATTAATGGAACAATCATGTCGGTCATGGCGCAACTCCAAGCATTAACGTATTAAAACTAAACATTATAAGTAAAGCGCCCTGCACTGGAATTAACCAGGCAGGGCGCTTTTAGTGCGTTGTTATCTGATGATTACCCTGACCGTGTTACGGTCGCGGCAGTATCAGCCTAAGCGCAGACTAGTTCTCGGTCCAGCCAGCAGGCAAGGCGATATCCTTAGCCTTGATCTCCTCAACATCAACCTTCTCGCTGCGTACAGTGTCGTGTACGGTAGCGGTGTGGTCTTCGCCGTAGGTCTGCAAGCCGACCTCGCCAACATAGCGAACGGACTTGGACTCAAACGGGATCTCAGCGGTTTCGCGAACCTCAATGGTGGCGTCATCCCAGTCCACATCGGCTAGCGATGCAGGCTCGTCAATGGCGCGCTTCCAAACCTTGGCATGTTCCTCATGCAGGTTGATGGACTTCTCAACTGGGGTCTCTACTACGTAGCGGCGCAGACGAGTGGTGCCGGTCTCAACAACCTTCTTGCCCACGTCAATGGACTCAGCGGCCAACTTGAGAACAGCATCCTTGTCGAGGCGCTCGCCAACCGGAGCAACCGGTACGGCAACAACCTCTTCCTTAACGGTCGCGGCAGCCTTCGGGCTCAAAATCGCGTCATCAACGGCGCGGGCCTTTAGGTCAACGGCCTTGTGGGCAGCCAACAAACCGGCTACCTTGTGGACGTTTGCTGGCTCAGCGTGAACAGCAACAACAGCGCCACCCTTAGCAACGTTGTGTGCATAAACCTTGGCTTCATACTCTTCAACAGTCTTGCCGAAAAGTTTCTTCCAGAAACCGGGCTCCTTTACCGTGGCGGCGTCGCCAACAGTATTAGCGCTTACAACAGACACATCATCGAAACCAGCGGTTCCGAGGTTCGAGGCTGCGGTGTGCGCAGCGTCTTCGGTATCAAACAGTGCTACTACATGTTCGTGTGCCATCAGAAATATCATCCTTTGTTTAGCGGATAAAACGGGCCCGGAGCGAACGATGTCCGCCAGTTGAGCCACCATCTAGCCTAGACCAGATTGCGCCAACTTTGCACCCCCAAATTGTTGTGACTTGGGCGACCTCCGGCGCCTTATGCGCTCTCACCTGCGCTTTTGTTGTCCGAAATAAAACTGCCCGACGGCGTGGCGGCCTCGCCGCTGTCGCCCGTGGCGCGACATTGTGGCGATAATTTGTGGTGTGCGCTACACTGTAAGCTTTGCATCTCGCAATCCCTTTCAAAGCCCCGCCAATCTAAAGTACGGCCCGTCTGCTGCGACTCAATCCAATCCCCAGCTCTCTAGCGCGGCTGGGTATTCACCGCCCACTGCACTGGGTTTCCTGCTAAGGTTTAGCTGTGAGTAATGCTGCCATTTCCGCCATGCCGTTCGGCGAGTTGCCGCTCAAAGACAAGGTCTCCCAACTGTTTATCGTCACTCCCGAGGCGGTACGCTCTGCCGTTCGAGCGGGTGAGGGCTCGGAAATCAACTGGGGAATTACCGACAATCCGCAGCCGGGCAGCGTGGCATTGCATGAAAACAAGGACAATCTGGTGCTTGACTACACCCCCGAGGTGGCGCGCGGTTTCGCGGAGTATCCTGTGGGCGGCGTGGTGCTTTTCGGCCGAAATGTGGTTAATAGCGAGCAGGTTTCCGGGTTGCTATCCGGTTTTCGCCAGGAAGCGAAATTGCCTTTCTTTACGTCCATAGACGAAGAAGGCGGTCGCGTTGCTCGCATTGGGAACGCGGAGCAAATAGACGTGCCCACATTCCCGGCCATGGCTGAAATCGGGGCTAGCGGCGATGAAAGTAAAGCCTACGAGGTGGGGCAACAAATCGGTGGGTATCTCAAAGATCACGGCTTCAACCTAAATTATGCTCCGGTAGCTGATGTTTTTACCAATCCAGATAATACCGTTATCGGAACGCGAGCTTTTAGTCATGATCCTGAAATCGCCGCGAAAATGGTGGCCAGCGCTGTTTCCGGGTTCCGCGATGCGGGGGTTGGTATCGCCATTAAGCACTTCCCTGGGCACGGTGATACCGGTGAGGATAGCCACAAACAATTAGCGGTTTCAAAGAAAACTTTGGCGCAATTGCATGATATTGAATTGGTGCCTTTCAAGGCTGGCATTGACGCTGGCAGTGACATGGTTATGGTTGGTCATATTGCAACGCCGCATATCACCGATGATGGGCTGCCTGCCACCCTTTCTCACACCCTTTTGACTGATGTTTTAAGAAAACAACTGGGGTTTGACGGTGTTATTATTACCGATGCAATGAACATGAAAGCAATCGCGGACAATTATTCGAGTGGCGAGGCCGCCGTCAAAGCTCTTGAAGCTGGAGCCGATATTATTCTGATGCCAGAGAACTTCGCTGATGCTCACCAAGGCGTTATGGACGCAGTGGCCAGCGGGCGGCTCACTGAAGCTCGTATAGACGAAAGTCTTGCCCGCATCCAAAAGGCACACTCCAATATCGAATCAGCAAATCGCTAATCCAAAATCTCCCCAGCAGCACTGAGGTTATTATCAAAGAAAGCTTCCCCCGAGAGTGCCAAATCTATACCTATAGCGCCCCAGTGGGGGATCTCCTGCGCCTTGACACACGCTGGGGGTAGAAGTGTCGTCAATCCGCGCCTTACAAAACAGCAAACCGAACGAAGAAAACGGGACCCGGAATTATACAGAAGACCTTCCCAGACGCACTTGGAGTTACTACAAGCGCCGTGCTGCGATTATAGGACGTAATGCCTCATGTCAATTTGCCCGCGTGGGGTTTCGATGCCTCAGATTAGGAATTGCCCGCGAAAGTGTTAGCTTGCGGCGAGGAGGATGCCGCGTTCTACGGGCGTCGGCGGGCGGGTCGGGGTCACGATATGAAGTTGATCAGTTTT
>JAITCS010000108.1 GCA_031282935.1 Cellulomonadaceae bacterium | reverse complement strand
ATAATCGCAGCTAGCCCGACAACAAGTAGCACGGCCGAAATGATGGCGTTGCGGCCAGTTACCACCTCACCGGCGCCGTGCCCGGCAACCTGCCCGTCAGCGGAACCGGCAGCACCAGCAGCAACGAAACCAGCGCCACCAACAGAACCGGCAGAACTAGCGGAACCAACGCCCGAAACCTCAACAACGGGGGTCTCAGTAACCTCGTCGGCCCCTCCAGCCCGAGCCCCGCGCCGTCGGGCACTAAAAATAACGAACCCCAAATACACCAAACCGGCCATAAGTAAAGTCAAGCCGTTGCCAGCCGATAAATACCCATCTCTGGCCAGCAGCAAAAAGAAAACGGAGGACAAAGTCATCATCGGTAAGTCAAAACTAAGTATGCCCGGCGGCACGCTGATGGGCCGGATCAAAGCCGATAGCCCCAAAATTAGCAGAATGTTGACGATGTCGGTGCCAACCACGTTGCCCAGCACCACGTCGCCCACGCCTCGGCGCATACCGTCAATGCCAACAGCCAATTCCGGCAATGAAGTGCCCAACGCCACCACGGTCAAACCGATAATCATCGGCGAAATGCGGAAGAAAGAGGCGATGCGCACCCCGTGAGTGACCACGAATTCGCCGCCCACAACCAGCAGCGCTAATCCGGCTAAAAGAATTAAGATATCCAAAACAAACTTCTAAAAATGAAAAAACTACACCAACAAAAATGAGGTGCGGGGCCAATCAACAATCAGCCCCGCACCTGCGCGGAATTACCAAGAAGGTAACTGTAATACTACTAAGCGGCTAAGCTGTATTCCTTTTCAGCCGCTTTCTTTGCCATCGCCTTAGCGTCTGCGGCATCCTCGCCCTTCTTGAACAGCCACTTCAGGCCCTCAATAGCGCAGAATACGACGAACGCGGAAGGAATGATGATCGCCCATTGACGCAACGAGGTCGGGGTGATGCCGAACAGGCGGTTCATGGCCGGGATGTACATCAGTGCCACATGGGAAACTGCCAGGATTACCAGCGAGATGCCCAGCGCCTTGTTACCACGGAAGATGTCCCAGGTGAACGAGGAGGAGTTGATGCGACGCACGTTGAACACGTGAGCAACCTGAGCCAACATCAGCATGGACAGCGCGGCAGAACGAGCGCCAGCCAAAGTGACCACCTCTGGCCCGATCAAAGCGGACAAGAACGGCACCCGACCCATCTCCAGCAAGAAGATGCCAACCTCGAAGAAGGCCATCGTCCAACCGAAGATGAAGATGTGGCGAGCGTAACGCTTGGTGATCAACGGCTGGTTGACATCGCGCGGACGGCGACGCATCAGGCCAGGCTCACCCGGCTCGGACGCGAAGGTCAAGTCGAGGCAGACGGCCACAACCATGTTGAGCCACAGGATCAAGGTGGGGGTCAACGGGGCGGTGATCATGTTCGAGCCCTCGACAAAACGCCAGCCCAGGAACGACGCCAGTAGAATACCGGTAGTCTGAGCCACGTTAGCGGGCAGCGCGAACATGGCGCACTTCTTGATGTTGTCGAACACGCGACGGCCCTCGAAGATCGCCTTCTCGATGGTGCTGAAATTGTCGTCCAACAGGATCAGGTCAGCGGCAGCCTTGGTGGCCTCGGTGCCCTTGACACCCATGGCAACACCCACGTTGGCCTGCGACAACGCCGGAGCGTCGTTCACGCCGTCACCCGTCATGGCCACAATCTCGCCGTGAGCTTGCAGGGCGCGCACAATGCGGATCTTGTGTTCTGGCGAAACCCGAGCGAACACATGGGTTTCCCGCACAACGGCCTGCAAGTCCTCATCGGACATGAGTTCCAGCTCAGGGCCGGTCAGCGCGCGCGCCTCACCGTGAGTGATCCCCATTTCCTGGGCAATCGCCTTGGCGGTGATCACGTGGTCACCGGTGATCATCTTGACGTCAATCGAGGCAGCGTGCGCCTCGGCGATGGACTGGATGGCCTCCGGGCGTGGCGGATCCACAATGCCCACGATACCCACTAGCATAAGGTTCTGCGGGCCACCATCAGCCGGGTCAACCAGCGTGGTCACGTCGCTCGAAACGTCAGCGCGGGCTGCGGCCAAAACGCGCAGGCCTTGGGCGGCCATGGTGGTCATTTCGGCGTGCCAGAAATCAACATCCAACGCCTCGGGGCCATTGGCACCAAGTTGGGAAACGCAGTGGTCCATCACCTGATCCAGGGCGCCCTTGACAAAGATGTGGCGTTCCCCAGCGGCGTCGTCCACCAAAGTTGCCATGTATTTGTTGGCGGAATCGAACGGGATTTCGGCGATACGAGTCCAGCCATCGGAGTAACGCCCAACCTTGTTGCCGAGCACCAGCATCGAGCCCTCGGTGGGCTCCCCGGTGAGGGTCCACAGGCCGCGATCATCCTCAGAGATCATGGCGTCGTTGCAGTTCACGGAAACATCAGCCAGCGACATCATTTCGATGGGGAGTTCGGCAGCCTTGCACTGGCGACCGCCGTCCACGGAGAGTTCCCCGCGCGGCTCGTATCCGGTGCCACCCACGGCATACTCGTGAGAACGAGTGCGCACCACGCGAACAGTCATCTCGTTCTGGGTGAGAGTACCGGTCTTGTCCGAACAAATGGTGGAAACCGCGCCGAGGGTTTCAGTGGAGGTGAGGTTACGGCTGATGGAATTGCGTTGCGCCATCGCGGCCACGCCCATCGCTAGGGCGATGGTAACCACGGCCGACAAACCTTCCGGAATCGCGGCAGCGGCCACAGCCACAGCAGACGAAATCACGTCAAAAGCGTCCATCTGGTGTACGAACCAGCCAACCACGGCCATGATCGAAGCGACGATCAGAACGAGCACGGCAATGTTCTTGCCGAACTTGTCCATGGTGCGGCTGAGCGGGGTTTCCTCATGGGTCGCAGAGGCCATCAGGTCCTGGATACGGCCGATTTCGGTGTCGGCGGCCGTGCCAGTGATTACGGCGGTGCCGGTGCCAGCCACGATGATGGTGGAGCTGAACAGCATGTTGGTGCGGTCTCCCAGGCCAGCTTTCTCAGCCAGCGGGGCCACAGTCTTTTCGGCGGGAACCGACTCGCCGGTCAGCGCGGCTTCCTCGATTTGCAGGTTGGTGGTCTCCAAGATGCGGGCATCAGCGGGGGCGCGGTCGCCAGCCTTGATGCGGATGATGTCACCGGGCACCAGGGTTTCGGCGTCAATCTCGGCCCACTGGCCGTCGCGCAGGGCGAGGGCGTTCAGGGAGAGCATCTTCTTGATGGCGTCGAGCGACTTCTCGGCCCGGCCCTCTTGCACCATCCCGATGGCGATGGTGATGACGACTACCGCTAACAGCACCCAACCATCCACGTAGCTGCCGAGCGCGAACTTCGCTACAGCGGCCACCAGCAGAATGATGATGATGACGTTCTTCATGTGACCCAAGAGGCGCATGTACCACGGCGTCTTTTTGGGTTCAGGTAGTTTGTTGCGACCGTATTGCACGAGGCGGCGGGCGGCCTCTGCTCCGGTCAGGCCGGAATCGGCGGTGACATCGAGTTCCGCGAGCACGCTGCTCGGTTCACTCGCCCAGGGCGTAACCATTTATGGTCTCCTCGTTGAGGGTCGGATGATTTGTTTATTGGATGCACTAATACATGGCAACACATATCGGCGCTGGTCAAGGGTAACGTTCAAGGCTGGTTGAGCGCAAAAACGCGCCACTCAATACGGCGCGGTAGGCCATGAGTATTTGGCGCGCAATGATTGGTGGTTTTAGGATTTGGTACGACGCTTTGACGCCCAAGCAGCAGAATTGCGTATAATCTGAATCGCGCCCACGCACCTACGCATTGAAACCTCTTTGGAAAATCGAGCGCTGGAAGATTGAGCGCTGGAACATCGAGCGCTGGAAAATTGAGCAAAGGAAACTAAGTGAAGAAAACATTGAAACCGGCAGTGGCTCTGGGCCTTATAGTTGTGCTTATGGCATCGGCTTGCACCTCTGAAGTAAATAATCCGGCAGCGCCGGTCGTCGAAATTGATCCCACAGGCACCCCTGCCGAACCCGCGCCTGCGTCGCCTGCGGAGCCTGCGCCTTCGCCCGCAGTTACCGAGCCTGCCACTTCTGTCGAATCCGCTAATCGTTTTAGCATGGATTCTATTGTGGCGCCCCGGACTTTCGCGGAACACCTTGATTTCTTGTCGAATAAAATCCGGCTCTACAACGAAATGGCTCCCGAGCTGTGGCGCGGTAATCATCTGACTGGCCTTTATGTTATCGTGAAAAACGCGCAAAATACGGCGAACCAGGAACTCTATTTGATTTCAGCCGATGGCACTAACCGCGAGATCACGCTTGAGGAAGCTCTGGAATTGGGTGCCGACCCAGATATGATGGAAATCGGATATCACCACATCCCGGCAAACCCGTTGGCCGATGAAACGGGCACGCAAGGGTTTTTCTTGGCCGTTAACGCTGACAACCTTAACAACTGGACAACTGCGGAACCGGCTTTTGGCCCGATGGAGCCTTTCCGAATGGGAGTACATGAGGGTTTCCACTCCATAGAGCAGACCACCTGGGCTGATCCTTTTTCGGCCGCTTTCGATTATGAAGCCGGGGAGTTGCTGATTAGCGAGGAAGAGTTCGCGGAACTAATGGCCTCGGTGAATGCCGAACGCGATGAGTTTTTGGACTATTTTGACGCCCGGGTGGCGCGCCGAATGTTGATCCGCGATTTACGTTTGGCGGCCGCAAATCCGGACGATGAAAACCTGGTGCTGCAAGCGCTGGCTACTTATCATTGGTTCCGGGCCGGTTACCCGGAGCAACACGATATCGCAATTAATCAAGACCGGGGCGAGGGCACTGCCTTTTATTTCGACACGGTTGCCAGTTTGCGTACTTTATTTCCCGATACCATTAATTCGCGAGCCGATTTAGCGCAGGCTTTGGCTTATTGGACTGGTCAAATTGACTATGAAAACCGAGTGACTACCGGCCTAGTGCTTGAGGGCTATTATGTGGGCATGTTATCGGCCGTAATTTTGGACCGTTATGTGGATACCGATGTGTGGCAGCAAGCGATTATGGATGATTACAACCTCACCCCGCTGATGCTGCTTGACGAGCACTTTGCGGGCCGAGAATTGCCGCCCATAACGCCTCCCGACGCGGAGTTCCTGGCGAAAACCCAGGAACTGATTGACCGGCGGCTGGCCTCCTTTAGCCCTGGCGCCAGTTAAGTAGCCGGTTACTTTGGCCCGCGCCGCGTTGATTGCTTGCAACGCGGCGCGGCGGTGTTGCGGGGTTGGGGGTCGCTTTTAGGGCATGATAAAAGGGTGACCTCTGTACTCGCCCAGGCCGTGACCCAAGATGACCGCCACGAGCGCTCTGGCGTGGATGAAGGCCTGGCTGAATCAGCGGGGGCCTGGGATGAGGAAGGCGCGAAGTGGCCCCAAGATCCGGCCATCGCGCGGGTTGTTGAAACGCTGATAGCGGCCGGTTTCGAGGGCGAGCTGGACTGGGAGCCGCGCCGTCGAGCCGAATACTCCACGGACGCCTCGATTTATCGGGCCATCCCGAAACTGGTGATTTTCCCGGCCACTGATGCCGATGTCGTCAGCGCCCTCAAAGCGCTGCGGGACAACAACGTCATCATCACCGCCCGGGGCGGTGGCACCTCCATCGCCGGAAACGCCATCGGCACCGGGGCCGTGCTCGATTTCAGCCGCCACCTGAACCGTGTCCTCGAAATTGACCCCGAAAAACGCACCGCCACCGTGCAAGCGGGCGCCATCATGTCCACCCTGCAAACCGCTGCCGCCCCCTACCACCTGCGCTTCGGGCCAGACCCGTCCACGCAGAACCGCGCTGCCTTTGGCGGCATGATCGGCAACAACGCGTGCGGGCCACATGCGGTCGCGTACGGGCGAACCTCCGACAACACCCTCGAACTGGACTGTATAGATGGTAGGGGCCGCCGGTTCACCGCAGGCAAAGGCGACCCCACATATAAGGAGGTGCCCGGCCTGGCCGAATTAGTGGCCGACAACCTGGCCATCATCAGAACCGAATTCGGCAGGTTCCAGCGCCAAATCTCCGGCTACTCCCTAGAGCATTTACTCCCCGAAAACGGCTCTGACCTGGCCAAAGCCTTGGTCGGCACCGAGGGAACCTGCGTCACCGTGCTGAATGCGAAACTCAACCTGGTGCCCATGCCCAAGCAGCCCAACCTCGTGGTGCTCGGCTATGAGGACATGCCCAAGGCTGCCGATGACATACCGCGTTTGCTTGCGATTCCGGGCAAGGGGCGTCCGCTGGCCATCGAGGGTTTGGACGCGCGACTGATTGAGATAATCCAGGCGCACATGGGGGCCAAGCACGTACCGCCGTTGCCTCAGGGGCGCGGTTGGCTGATGATTGAGGTGGAGGGCGACACGCCCGAGCAGGCCATGCTGCACGCGGAGGCCGTGGTGGCCGCTTCGACCTCGATAGATTCCCAGATTTTGCCTGCCGGGCCGGACGCCGCGCGCATGTGGTCCATCCGTGCCGACGGGGCCGGTTTGGCCGGGCGCACGCTCGCCAACCAGCAGGCTTGGCCGGGCTGGGAGGACAGCGCGGTTTTGCCGGAGCACTTGGGTGCCTACCTGCGGGATTTGTTGAGTTTGCTTGACAAATACGGCTTTGACGGGGTGCCTTACGGCCACTTCGGGGACGGCTGTATTCACATGCGGGTGGATTTCCCGCTGGAACGGCCCGGCAAACATTTGGGGTCGCGCGATTTATCCGAGAACGGCAGTTTCCGGGCCTTCATGGAAGAGGCCGGTGACCTGGTGGTCAAGTACGGCGGCTCGATGTCGGGGGAGCACGGCGATGGGCGGGCCCGCAGCGAGTTGCTCACCAAAATGTATTCGCCCCAAGCCATCGAGCTGCTGGGAAAGTTCAAAGCTCTGTTCGACCCCGCGAGCCACCTGAACCCCGGTGTCATCACCTCCCCGAATGCCAAGGCGAGCAACGACAAAGCGTTCCGGCTCGACGGTGACCTGCGCCGCCCGTTGCCGAAACCGATCCCCGCGAACCGGCCCGCCAAGCGTGACGGTCGCGCCCACCCGCACGGTCACCTGCACGGCGTCGCGCAAAAGGCAGGCTATTTCGGGTTCTCATTCAGCGAAGACGACCACGACCTGATCAAGGCCGCGCACCGCTGTATGGGCGTGGGCAAGTGTCGCGCTGGGCTGGGTGGCCCGGCCAACTCCTTCATGTGCCCGTCGTATCAGGCCACGCGCGATGAGAAAGATGTGACGCGGGGGCGGGCGCGTGTGCTGCAAGAGGCCGTCAACGGCTCGCTGATTCACGGCCTCACCTCGCCAGAGGTGCTTGATTCGTTGGATTTGTGCCTGAGCTGTAAGGCGTGCAGCTCGGATTGCCCGGCCGTGGTGGACATCGCCCGCTGGAAGTCCGAGGTGCTGCACCGCAAATATAAGGGGCACGTGCGGCCGGTGGATCACTATGTGCTCGGCTGGTTGCCGCGCTGGGCCCGGCTGGTCGGCGAGTTTGGGCCGCTGGTGCCAGTGATCAACGCGGTGCTCGGATTCCCGCCGATCACGAAACTGGTGCTCAAGGTGGGCGGCATGGCGCCCGAGCGCAAACTGATGGCCTTCGCGCCCACGCCCTTCCGCAAGTGGTGGCGCAAACACGGCGAAACCCTAAGCGGGCCGCCGGTGGTGCTGTGGACGGACTCATTCAGTGACACCATCGCGCCGAACGTGCCAGAGGCGGCCGTCAAAGTGCTCAGTGCGGCGGGCTACCGAATTATCGTGCCCGAAAAGCAGGCGTGTTGCGGCCTCACCTGGATTTCGACCGGGCAACTCGACGGCGCCCGCAAGCGGATGGAAAACCTCATGGCCGTGCTCGGGCCCTACGCTGTTAACGGCATCCCGATAGTGGGCCTGGAACCGAGTTGCACCGCAGTTTTGCGCTCTGACCTGGTGGATTTGTTCCCGAATGACCCCCGCGCCAAAGCCATTGCCGCCGCGACGCGCACATTCGCGGAGCTGCTGACCGACCCGGCCACGGCGCCCCAAGACTGGACGCTGCCTGACATGTCCGACCTCAAAGCGGTGGTGCAGCCGCACTGCCACCACCACTCCGTGATGGGGTATGGCGCGGACGAGAAACTGCTGCGCAACGCGGGTGCCCAAATTGAGGTTTTGTCCGGGTGTTGCGGGTTGGCCGGGAACTTTGGCATGCAAAAGGGGCACTACGAGGTGTCGGTGGCAGTCGCGGAGAACGCCCTGCTGCCCGCGTTGCGTAAGGCCGACAACTCGACGGCGTTTCTCGCTGACGGTTTCAGTTGCCGCACGCAAGCCCTGCAACTCGCCGACAAAGAGGGCAAGGCGCTGGTGGAAGTAATAGCCGAAAGGCTGCGCTAGGGTTTCTGTTTGGGCGGTTTTCTGGGTAGAATGATGGGGAGCCGGGACGAGTGAGAGGGGACGCAATGCCGCTCCTTGAGGTCGCCCTGCCCGCTGACGAAACGGCGCCTTCTTCGCGCAGTGAGCTTTCGTCTCGTAGCGAGTTCCCGTCGCGCAGCGATGGGGAGGAACCCCCGGCCCGCCCGGAAGAGGTGCTTGCCGCGCTGGACGGTTTGGTGGGCGAGGCCGTTTTCCCGGTGGTCACCGGCGACGGGGTGAAACAGCCCACCCTGATCGCGCTCGACGCCTCCGGGGTGCCGCTGGTGGTCGAGATGGTGGGGCACCTGGATCACATCGCGCTGCTCCGAGCCCTGGGACATGCCGGGGCGGCTGGCCGAATGTCGCGAGGGCAACTCGCCGCGCAATACCAGGGGGGCCTCGGTGGGTTCGCGCGCGACCTCTCCCAATTCTTGGACGCCGTGCCTTTTCGGCGGGCGGCCACCGGAAATCGCGGTGCCCGGCTTATCGTAATCTGTGCCGACGCCGACCAAACAGTGCTCAACGCCGTTGATTTCCTGAACAGGCCCGAGCTGCCCATCAAAGTGTTGCGCGCGGGGGCATTGCAGGCCACGGACGGGCAACGCTTCATAGACGTATCGCCGCTGGTGGTGAACCCAAGTTCGCCGCCCGAGCACCCCGAGTTGGTGGGGCAGACGGCTGTTTCGCGGCTGCGCATTTCTGCCGTTGACGCTGAGGGGTATCGGCGGGCGGCGGTTGCTTCTACTGCGGGCGGTTGGGGCGCCGGGGGCTCTGTTTCTGGCGGGGCTGGTTCTGGTCGTGCTGATTCTGGTGGCGGTCATGTTCCACGTGAAACATTGGGCGGGGAAGCGCCGTCGGTCTTGCTCGGTTCTCGCAAAGCGCGCCGCCTCGCGCTAGTGGCGGGCGCGGCCGCTGGTGGCATCGGGCAGGTATCAGCGCCGGTCCGGGTGGCGACCGCTGGGGATAGTGGCACTGGGCCGAGGTCAGAACCGATTCGGGTGGCGACCGTGGGGCCAGAGCCAGATGCGGGCTTCGATGGGCACCGCTTGGAGTCGCTCCGAACCATTTTGTCGCGGCACGTCTTGCCCGATGGGGCCGCAGCGCCTGCGCTCTCGCGCCGAGAACGTCGGCTCGCCGCCGCGCAGCAGCTGGACGATGGGCCACATTCTGCCGCACCACTCCCCGCTGGGCCACGGCTTTCGCTTGATATGCCCGCGACGCCTTTGGCATCCGGTGCTGGCCTGACGCCGATGGCCCAACCGCTTTCGGTTCCGGCACCGCCATCGGTGCCCTATCTGGCGCCAGAATCCCATCAGACACCTGACCCCCATCGGGCGCCCGCGAGTGTAGGCGTTGTATCACCGCACCTCAGCCCCGTCGAGGCCGCTATCGAACGGGCGAAACATGCCCTCGCCGCCTCCGCTCATATAGTTGGCCCCGGCACGGTTCCCGGCCCGCCTGCCAGCCGCTCCTGGGCTCGCACCGCCGCCGAAGCGCCAGGGATTATCCCAACCCGTCAAGTCCCGAGCCGGACCTCCGTGCGAGCTGCGCGGCACCGACGCCCAGACAGTCAACCGATTGAGTTCACGGGCGTGTTCGCAAAGGGCACAGATGCGGCTGACCCGCTGAGCTGGGATACCACCCAACTTCCGGTGATTGCCCGCCCGATCACCACGAGTGTGCCGCTGGTGGTGCCTAACGCGCCCACGCTGCCGCGCACCTCCGAATATCCAGCGACCCCCAATAACGGCTAACCTCCGATAACCTCCGAATAACTGCGAACCCCCCCCCGCTGGTTGAGTCCGTCGAAACCCCCCATTTACTGCGAGTTTCCCACAGCGGCAATTTCCCGGGCGGACAGCGGTCAGCGCGCCAAGTACCCCGCGCGGCGATGGAATCCGACATGATATTTCTTGGCCAGCCGGTAAATGCCGTATTCCAGCAAGAGCACCGGGATAATCAGCACCAATAACGGAACCTGATAAAGCAACGGAATCGGAATCACCGCCCAGAGCATATCGAAGATGGCTGACCCGGCCGGATCGAACTCAAAGAAGTAATTCGCTTGCCCGTCTATGAAAGCGCGAATAAGCAAAGTGAGCGGGAATATCGCCACCGCGATGACAAAGAAACCGATCAAAGACCTGAAAATGTCCCGAATGGTGGGGTGATAGAAGCCGAGGGAGGCTAGTAAAGCGCACAACACCACATTGCCGAGATGGACAAAGTAAAACAGGGTATTCATCGCGAATAGGGGCTGATCCAAGTATTCGACCGCTGGGGCGGCTACCGCCAGAAAAGCCGCGGCAAGGCCCGGGTAGAAAAGAATAGCTCGATACCACCGAGTCCACCTATTGTGCTCGGGCAGGATAAACGCTGGCATAAGCATTATCGTCACCAGGGAACAGAAATGCAACGGCAAGTTCTGGGTTAGTTGAAAATCGAAACGCGGATCGTGTATTCTGTCAAAGGTGAAAGTGGTGGACAACACCCACAAACCTATCGCTAATCCAGTCAAAACTTTACGCTGGAAGTCCCTATCTTTATCCCGCAGCCAACTATGAATAGCCATTCCGAATAGGATAAACAACAGAATTAGCACATACCACAACGGGGTGAACGGATTCATCGGAACTCCAAAAACGTAAAACTCGTGTTACCCGTAGCTTACCGCGTGGGGGAATTATCGGCGCGGGCTGCTAAGTTTTGCTATTTGCTGATGCTAATTACGATCTTGCCGGTCTGGTATCCTGCGGCCAATCGCTCCAACCCGTCCGGCACCTTTTCGAGCGGCAATACGGAGTCAATGACGGGGCGAGTGCCGGTGGTGGCCAGGAAATTTGCTAAAGCGGCGAGGTCGGCACGGGTTCCCATCGTGCAGCCCACCACATGCACCTCGTTGAAGAATATCCGCGTCAGTTCGGCTGGGGGAGCGTCGCCGCTGGTCGCGCCGCAAACCGCAATCGTGCCTCCAGCCCGCACGGCCCGCACCGAACTGCCCCAGGTGGCCGCCCCCACGGATTCGATCACGGCGTCCACGCGCTTGGGCAGCCGTTCGCCAGTTTTGCCGGTCCAAACCGCGCCCAAAGCTTTGCCGCGTTCGAGCTTGGACGCGTGCCGAGAGGTCGCGTACACCTCAAGCCCGGCCGCTTTGCCCAGCACGATGGCGGCCGTGGCCACCCCGCCGCCGATACCCTGCACCAGCACGGAATGGCCGGGGCCGAGGCGAGCGGCGCGGAACAGCATGTTGTAGGCGGTCAGGTATGCGGTGGGTAGGCAGGCTGCTTCCTCGAAGGTGAGGGCGGCGGGTTTCGGAATGAGGTTTGCCTTGGGCACGGACACGTATTCCGCGAGGGTGCCCTGATATTTCTCTGAAAGCAGCGAGCGCCCCTCGCCGGGAGCCACGCCCA
Source organism: Cellulomonadaceae bacterium (assembly GCA_031282935.1). GTDB lineage: Bacteria > Actinomycetota > Actinomycetes > Actinomycetales > Cellulomonadaceae > Xylanimonas. Next base: position 560 of record JAITCS010000108.1, on the reverse strand, counting down.
CGCCGTCGCCGCCAATTACGCCGTGTACGATCACCTCGCTGCCGTCGGGCGCGATCCCGGCGGCGTCCGTGCCCAGAATCATTGGGCATTGTTTGTCGCTCAGCCCCACCCCGCGCAAGGCCCACAGGTCGTGGTGGTTCAGCGCGGCCGCCTTGACCTGCACTGTTGCCCATCCCTCGCGCGGCTCGGGTGCTGGGCGTTCGCCGATTACTAGGCCGTCCAGGGGCGCATCCGGCACTAAATGGGACACATAGGCAGCTCGCATAGTTTCCATTATAGCGGGGGTCGCCCCTGGTTTCGCACCTCTACGCAGCGCGCTGTGGGTTTGGCGCCCGCTCTCTTTGGGGGGTAACCCCACTAGCCTGCGCCTTACCCTACTAGCCTGCGCCTGGCAAGGTTGTTTCTAGGGATAGCGCCGCTGTGCCGCAAATCCTTTGATAGGGCAAGAATATCCTCGCGCACCGAGTCAATTTTGGCGTCGTATTTCGCATCAAGCGCGGCGAATTTTGCATCCATTTTCGCTTCCAGCGCATCTATCCTAGCGTTTATTTCCGCACGAA
>JAITCS010000052.1 GCA_031282935.1 Cellulomonadaceae bacterium | reverse complement strand
AATCGGAGCCGCTCGATTCGCGGGCCGGGCACATTCCTGGCGCGCGTTCTGCGCCAGCCGGGCATGACATTGACAAAACGGGGCAGTTTTTGAGTGACGACGAATTGCGGCAGCGGTTTGCACGCCACGGGGTGACCGCAGACGGCCCGCCGGTGGCTGTCTATTGTGGATCAGGAATTACGGCCTCCCACGAAATCGCTGCCTTGGCAATCGTGGGTATTAGCGCGGCGCTATATCCGGGTTCGTATAGCCAGTGGAGTGGCGACCCAACCCGAGAAATAGAAATTGGTGCCTGAATAAAAAGTGGCCCTCACCCCTGGTGACTTTCACAGTGGCTAATAATTGCCATTGCCAAAAAACACCAAGGGTGAAAGGCCACCCAAGCGTAGCTTTACAAGATTTCTGCAACCTCGCGGAAAGTGAGCCGCGGATTACGCGGATAATCAGTAGCCGGATCAGCCGCAAAGCCCACATTAACCACCATAAATGGCCTAAATCCGGTGTTCGCGAAGAAATCATCCTGAATCTTCTCGAAATCGGCCCCATTCATCGGGCCAACTGAAAGCCCAACCGCGCGCAAAGCCAACAGCAAATACCCGGCCTGCAACCAAGCGTTATCCTCAGCCATCTGCTTGCGCCATTCCGGGTCATCTTTCAGCATATCGCCTAAGCCGGGCATGTTCGGGAATAACTTAGCCATCTGAGTGTGGAAGTGCTCCGAGGCGGCCAGGATTAGCACAACTGGAGCGGTGCCAATTTTACCCTTATTACCAGCAGCCATTGCAGCGCTGAGTTTCTCTTGGGAACTCTCGCTCTTGAGCACTCGCATACGCAACGGGGAGCAGTTCATGGCGGTGGGGCCAAACTTTGCCAAATCCCAAGCCAATTCGATCAGCTCATTGTTCACCGGGGTTTTCAGCCAGTTATAGGTGGTTCTGGCCTCAGTGAATAACTGTTCTTGCGCCTCGGGGTCAATGTCAATGGTGTAATCTCGGATATCGCCGTGGGGTTCGGAATCCTTATAGTCATCGCCCGCCGAATCGTAATCATCGCTCGCAGAATGGGAATCAGAATCGGATTCAGATTCAGACGAATCGGAATAAATTGCGACATTCGCGGGCGCCTCAGCGGCTTCCAGCGCATCGAGCACGGCATCATCTACCGCCTCTTCTACCGCGAATTCGACATCTTCCAGACTTGCCATAAGGTAAGCATTATTGCTCATAGGCTCATCAAGGCCAGTCATGGGCAAATCATTAGTATTATCAGCCATGCTGCTTAGCATATGCGTGCCGCTCCGATTTGGGCGGATGAAACGCGTGTTTTGTGAGAAATTAGGCTAAGCTAATTTTGTGACTCTGGATTTAGCGCCGCTGCCCTCTTTGCCAGATTCGGTATATCCCCAAAGCCTATTGGCCGATAACCCCGCTGGGCCAATCGTATTGGGTATCGAGAGTTCTTGCGATGAAACCGGGGTGGCGCTGGTGCGTGTGGGGCCGGAACGCGATATTTTGCTGGCCGATGTCACGGCCTCTTCGATGGAGGAGCACTCGCGGTACGGGGGGATTATTCCAGAGATCGCCTCGCGGGCGCAGTTGGACGAGTTGGTGCCCACGCTGCGGGCGGCGCTCAGGCAGGCGCAGCTCGATTTAGGGCAGGTGGATGCGATAGCCGTCACGGCAGGGCCGGGCCTGATCGGTTCGCTAACTGTTGGGGCGGCAGCCGCTAAAGCGTTGGCGTTAGCGTTGCAGTTACCATTATATGGGGTGAACCACGTTATCGGGCATATTTGTGTGGACCAATTAGTGAACGGGCCATTGCCGCAACCCGCTTTGGGGTTGATTGTAAGTGGCGGGCACACTTCATTATTGCGGATAAATGACATAGCCTGCGATGTGGTGGAATTGGGATCAACTCTTGATGACGCGGCGGGGGAGGCTTTCGATAAAGTGGGCCGCCTGCTGGGATTGCCATATCCGGGTGGCCCGTTTGTTGACAAACTGGCTCGCGAAGGTAATTCGCAGGCCATCAAGTTCCCCAGAGGATTAGCGAACCCGAAATATGCCCAAACCCACGCTTATGATTTCTCTTTTTCGGGCTTGAAAACCGCTGTGGCAAGATACGTGGAAACCGTCAGCGATAATAACCAAACTCTCAATGTCGCAGATGTTGCCGCTTCCTTTGCCGCAGCGGTCGCCGATGTGCTTACTGCCAAAGCGATTGCGGCTTGCCAACGTGAGAACATCTCGACTCTTGTTATCGGGGGCGGGTTCTCCGCCAATTCCCAACTTCGGGAATTAGCGGCCGAACGCGCTGCCGCTGCGGGGGTTACCTTGCGGATACCGCCCCTGCGGTTCTGCACCGACAACGGCGCCATGATCGCGGCGCTGGGGGCGGCGTTGTATCGGGCCGGGATTGCGCCTTCTCGGCCAGATTTCCCGGTCACCTCGACCTTGCCGTTGTCGAAAATGCTAGTGTAGTACCGTTGGATATCAGGCTGGCAGCGGCCTGTCGGCTTTCATTTCGGCAGCCAGATGGGCCACTACCGCCTCAAAGGCCTCGGGCACAGTTGCCCCTGCCGCCAGGGCGGTCGCATGAACTCGGCGTTGGCGTTCGTAACTGGCGCCCAGCCGGATGATTTCGGGCACGAACGCCAATTCCGCCGCGCAACCCAGCCGCTTAGCGGTTGGGAGCAGTTTTTCGACTAATTGTCCGATGGACTCCCTGATGGGCATTTGAGCGCCGCCGTCAGCCAAAATAACCTCAGCGTCGAGGCCATATCTGGCGGCGCGCCACTTGTTCTCGGCCACAAACCAGGGCGAGAGCTTCGGTAAAGGCGCCCCATCATCTATTAATGTGGAAAGATATTCCACCAAGCAATGGGTCAGCGCATTGATCGCCAATAGCTCAGTGATATTGGACACCGAATCGCAAACTCGGGTTTCTATAGTGCCGTATTGCAACGAGGGCCGAATATCCCACCGTATTTCATCGAAAGCGCCCACCGTGTCAGTGCGCCGCAAATCGCTCACATAGTGTTCCAGTTGCGCCCAATTCTCAAACTGATACGGGATGCCAGAAGTGGGCAACTGCTGAAATATGATGGAACGCATGGAAGCGTAGCCGGTACTAATGTTGCGCCAATAGGGCGAAGAAGCCGATAAAGCCAACAAATGGGGCTGATAAACCAGCATCGCGTTCAGCAAAGGCATTACTTTAGCGCGCGTTTCCACGCCAACGTGCGTGTGTACCCCAAAAATCATCACTTGGCGAGCCGTCATCTGGGCGCGCTCAACCACATCCCAATACCGCTGTTTCTCGGTAATCTTTTGCGCATACCAAGGCGAGAACGGGTGCGTGCCCGCGCCAATCAAATCAACCCGCATGGAATCCGTGATCGGCCGCAACCGCGCCACGCTCGCCGCCAAATCCAGCCCCGCCTGCCCAACGGTGTGGCTCACGCCGCTGACCAACTCCACGGTGTTTTGCATGAACTCTTGATGAATATGCGGGTGGGGGCCTTGGGCGGCTAACTCGGCGACGATGGCGGGCGCCGCTTGGCGCAACTCGCGCGAATCGGCGTCAACGAGCGCTAACTCCCACTCGATGCCAACTGTGGAGCGTTCCGACGGCGCAAAGGGCAGGTCGGAATCGGCACTCCTGGCCCCCGCACCTACACTCTCCAAAGCCGACACATGCCTAACGTTACGCTTCGCGGGGGGAAAAACTGTATTTCGGCCTCCGAGTGTGCGCACGGCACCGAAACCATGCCCGCCGGTTGCGCTCATGGCGAAAGGGTTAGCGCCACGGCCCGATTGCCCGTGCGTTCTGGGCCGGATTGCTTGACCTGCCGCTGCGCAGGCATTAAATTGGGCGCATACGTTCGCCTTGGGGAGCCATTCATTCGCCTTGGGGAGCAGGTTATCATTCATAACAGAAAGGGAGGCCCGACGTGTCGGTACCCATCAAGCCACTAGAAGACCGGATCCTGGTTAAGACCCTCGAGGCTGAAACCACTACTGCTTCGGGTCTAGTGATTCCCGATACCGCCAAGGAGAAGCCGCAAGAGGGCGAGGTTTTGGCTGTAGGCGAGGGGC
>JAITCS010000207.1 GCA_031282935.1 Cellulomonadaceae bacterium | reverse complement strand
CTCTGTCAAACCAGATACACTTGGTGGCTCGGCGCCTATTGGGGCATCGGATCACCACTTGCGCTAGCGCGGAATGAAAGGGTTCAAGCTGCGACAACCCCGTACATTCAACAATGCCTAAGCGAAAATGGCATTGCGTTCCCATCGGAAGCGACTTTCGAGGAACTTGAATTACTGGCTTGGAATATGTTGGCTGTCCCAACATTTCAAGCAATTCATTGCCAATTCGATTTCGATGGTGAAATAGTGACTCTGCGGCCGTGGCTGCCAATTCCTGATGACCACCGTGCCGAATGGCTCCGTTGGGTCGAAGAAGGCGGTGTGTTCTCCCTCGGATCGTAGGGCAACATTGGGTACTATGGTACTAGTGATTACCACGGTAGGGTGAGAAACGGCAGAGTATTATGGAACATATGAAGAGTGGGCGTCGTTCGCTGCCAAGTAGTATTGCCATTGCTTTCTGCGCGTTTCTCACCTTATCGGGGTGTGCACATGGTTACCTGCAAGAAGTTTCAGAGTCGACCGCTAATTTCTACAACTGTCTAGTCGCTAGCGGAATTCCGGTTGATGTTAGCGGTGAAGAGCTTATTGGGTTGGAGTTGTTTCCGCCAAGTCAACAAACCTTTATTGACTTGCCTTACAATGTTTCTTGGTGGGTAGAGGTTGGGACATACGGACATACTTTTTTTGCACCAATGGAAGATGATATAGTGCCTGAGCCATGGCGAAGTGGCTGGGAAACTTGCCGCCTGCAACACCCGGATTGGCGCCAACCCGATCCAAGCCGTTAACGCCTAGCGCCTGTGCTGAACTACAGCTTCCAATTCCACCAGAGCATTTCGGAATTTCGTGGCGCCTCGCGGCGGTTTCGACCGCTAATTGCGAGTGTTCTAGTAGGTCACTCAACCAGTCTTGAGTCCGCACCCCATAGGCGTCGAGGTTTGGGCGATTTCCTCTTGGATTATGCATTGATGCTGTTGAGGGTTATTGCATCGGTTACGATGCTGGATTTTCTTTGTGGTATCGCTCTGGATGATACTAGATCGACAGAAAACCCAAGCAATTCGACTAAATCGAGTTTCGCTGAACTGATTCCGAAAGCAGTAGCATTTGTTCCCGGATCGATGAGCAAATCAATATCGGATTCTGGAGTGTCCTCGCCACGAGCGACTGAACCGAACACCCGAACGTTATAAGCATCCGCAGCTTCCAATCGCGCAACCACTTCATCACGATACTTCGCGAGAGCTGCTGAAGGTCGAGATGACGCCATACTCCAATCATATCATACGCTCGGGGGCTAGAAGCGGCCGGGGATATTTTGGTGGCAGTTTGGGCATTGGCCAGTTGAGGTTAGACGATTAGCGGTTATTTGGTATGACATGCGTTCAACTAATTCGGTTTGGCAATTAGGGCAATAAGTGGCACTCCCAGCGGGATCAATTACATTTCCGGTATACACGAAATGCAAGCCAGCAGCAAGGGCAATTTGGCGAGCTTTGGTCAGGGTTTCTGGGGGCGTGCGGGGCACGTTCAGCATTTTGAAATCGGGATGGAAAGCCGAGAAATGCAGCGGCACGTCTGGCCCCAATTCATTGGCAAGCCAATTCACTAACGCCTCGATTTGCGCAGGGTTGTCGTTATGCCCTGGAATTACCAGATTAGTAATTTCAAGCCAGGTATCAGTTTCGTGGTGTACATAAGCAATGGTGTCCAAAACATCACGCAAATGGCCGCCGGTAACCCGCCAATAAAAATCTTCATCCATAGCTTTTAGGTCAATATTGGTGGCAGCCATCGGCGCAAAAAACTCTTTGCGAGGCGCGGCGCTAATGTAACCAGCCGTGACAGCCACCGGGTTTATCCCCTGCTGCCGCGCCACATTCGCAGTGTCAATCGCATATTCGGCGAATATCACCGGATCATTGTATGTGAAAGCAATAGCTGGCAGACGGTTCTCAAGCGCCACCTGCGCGATTTGCTCTGGAGAAGCTTCAACCCCAAGCCGGTGCCTATCTTTCGCGGCGGAAATATCCCAATTCTGGCAAAACTTGCAACCCAAATTACAGCCAGCCGTCCCAAATGATAATACCGCAGAATTAGGGTAGAAATGATACAGCGGCTTCTTTTCTATCGGATCAATAGCGAACCCGCTCGAATATCCGTAGGTGGTTAATGCGATATGATCGCCATTACGCTCCCGCACAAAACAATAACCGCGTTGCCCATCGCGCAGCCGACAATTACGCGGACACAAATCGCATTGCAGCCGCCCATCCGGCAGCGCGTGCCACCACTTCCCCACCCGTTCGCGCATGTTACTCCTCCGCCCGCATCGTTACTTCCTCGAACGCTTGCACGCGGTAGCGTTCCAGCACGATCCGGTCATCCCAGGCGCGGGCCGGTAACCCCGCTTTCGCCCGCAAATGGGCCAGGAACTCAACAGGATCAGGTAATTGTTCCCAAACTTGCGGCAGGAAAGTGGCGTGATTCCAGCCTCGCTTCAGGATAACCCCGTCAACGCCGGGCACCAGAGCGGTCGCAGCCTCAGCCTCCGTGCGGGGCGGTCGCAACCCGTGCGCTTGCCCGTCCGCTTCGCCACTGCCGTGGCCCCAATCGCTATCCGAACCGCTGTCCGAAATCAGCACGGGCTCTGCCTCGCTCAGCACCGAAACCTCAACCTCAATGTCACCCAACTCGCCAGCAGTTACGGGCGCAAAACGCGGGTCACGCAAGGCCGCGTTCGCCGCGTTTGCGACTATGCTTGCACTGAGCGGGCGGTCGTCGGATAGCGTTCCGATGCAACCCCGCAATTCGCCGTGCTTATTTAGCGTGACGAACACCCCGCGTTGCAGATTGGCCCAATCGCCCCAAGGCTGCGGCTCGGTTTGGGGGGCGGCGCCGACAGCCTGCTCGATGGCAGCGCGGGCGTTTGCCAGGACTACCGGGCCAGCCGAGGATGGGAGCGGCCCGAAAACATTTCCCTCATCGGAAGCGGTTTCAGACAAAGACACGGCCCCCTGATAAAAAGCAACGGCGCAGTACCCAACCACGCGGCCCTTATCCCCGGCGGTGTCGCCCGAATTGCAAGCATCCAAAAGCACCGGAACCCAATCGTGACGACGCGCCAATTCGAGCACCCCATTAATCGGGGTGGCCCCGCAAGCTTGCTCCGAAATGAGGGGGCCCGCTAAAGATAAAATTTGCCCAAGTGTTATGGCGTCGATCTGATTCGCATCATCGTAAGATAAATAGTGCGACAAATCGGAACTGATCACCAACAAAGTTTCATCATCAATAAGGTGGTCTAAAACATCGGCCACTTGAACTCCGGTGGCCTGCCCAGCGTTGAGCGGGATTATCGGAACCCCTGGCAAAACCTTTTGCAGGAATGGGATTTGCACCTCAACCGCGTGCTCATCCCTGTGAGTCGCATCGTTCGCGGCAGCGTCCGCCACCCCAGCCAAGGTCGCCGCCAAATCGGGCACCAACGCCGCCGCGCCCAGCGGGGTCAAAAACTCGGTAGCCGTGGGATACGCGACGCCGTACACCGGCACACGGTGGGTGGGGCCAACAATCACTACTTTCTGATAAACCTCCCCAGCCGCAACCCGCTCGGCCACCAAATCGTAAGCCTCGGCGGCTGTCGGCCCGGAATACATATATCCGGCGTGAGGCACGATAACTGCGCGCAAACTCCCCTTAGCCGTGCGCGCAGGCCGTTTCGCGTGGGCGGCGGCTAGCAGGGCGTCAACCACGGCTGCCAAAACCTGCGGATCGCCAGGGTAAAACATCCCAGCCACGGCTGGCTTGCGGGCACCACCCATTTCGATTCTCCAATCTGGCAAAAATGCGGCTTCGGGCCGCTAGTGACGCCGATTCGCGGCGGCGGGCGCGGTAGGGGCGGCGGGCGCATCGGGCGCAACCGGATCGGCAGCAACAATAGGGACAGCAAGCGCGGCCAGCGCGGCCAGGTGCTCATGGTGGCGGATAACCTCGGCCGTCACAAAAGCTCGAAACGCGGCCGCAAAGTTCACATCCAACCCCGCTTCCTCGGCGATGGCGGTCAAACGGGCGATCTGCCAAGCCTCCCTACCCAAATCCGAGGCTGGCAACCCAGCGGAAGCCTTGATCGCCCCAATCTGACCCGTCGCCTGGAAACGTTGCGCCAGCAAATAAACCATCGCCGCATCAATATTGTCTATGGAACGGCGTAAGGCCAAGATTTCCTCCGGCATCGCAGGCTCCACAGGGTTGTCCGCGCCCAAAATCCCGCCAACGGGAGGCGACGCAGCAGGCCAATCCATAGCCTCAGAATATAACATGAGAAGTTTTAATGTGCAGGCTCGCCCAAAACCACTAGGATGATACACATGAGTGAAGCCCCACATCTGGTGAGTCAAGCTACCATTCCTGCCCTGGTTGATGTGCCCGATAACGCGTCCATCAACACCATTACGCTGGAGCGCGTGGCGCGAACCGGCGAAAACACTATGCTGGAGCGGCGCGACTCCCCCAAAGGGCCGTGGTTGCCGGTTAGCGCGAACCGCTTTATCAAGCATGTGAATGCGGTTGGGCGGGGCCTGATTGCGATGGGCATAAATCCTGGGGATCGCGTAGCTATTATGTCGCGCACGCGTTACGAATGGACAGTAATTGATTATGCCTGCTGGGCGGTAGGCGCCGTGCCAGTGCCGATTTACGAAACCAGTTCTATCGATCAGATTGAATGGATTTTGTCCGATACCGGCGCCAAAATGGTAATTGTCGAAAACCAAATGCATGAATTTGCGGTTGATTCCATTCGTGATCGCGTTCCTGAACTTAAAGATGTTTTGGTGATTGACAAAGGTGCATTGCGGAAATTGCGTGATGCTGGTGAATCGGTTCCCGAAGAGGAATTGATTGCCCGCCGCGATGCTGTGGTTGCCGACGATTTAGCCACTATCATCTATACTTCTGGTTCGACGGGGCGGCCAAAGGGCGTGGAATTAACCCATCGCAACTTTGTGCATGTGGTGCTAAACGGTATTGAAATGCTGCCCGAAATGCTTGACATTGAAGGCGCGCGCACTGTGCTGTTCTTGCCCTTGGCGCACGTTTTCGCCCGAGTTGTTGAAGTGATTGCGTTATCCTCCAATGTGGTGCTGGGGCATACCCCCGATATCAAGAATTTGGTTGGTGATTTGAAGTCATTCAAACCGACTTTCTTGCTGGTGGTGCCACGAGTTTTGGAGAAAGTATATAACTCCGCTGCGCAATCGGCTGCTGGTTCCAAGATAAAGCAGAACATGTTCCAGTGGGCTGTGCGCGTGGCGATTGCGTATTCGCGGGCGCTGGACACCGGCGAGGTTAACCCGGCGTTGAAAGCCGCCCATGCCACTGCTCAGCGCCTGGTGCTCAATAAATTGCGTGATGCCATGGGCGGGCACGTTGACTACGCCATATCTGGCGGTGCACCGCTTGGTGAGCGGCTTGGTCACTTCTTCCGGGGCCTCGGCCTGGAGGTGCTGGAGGGCTACGGCCTGACCGAAACTACGGCCCCCGCCACGGTTAACCTGCCGAGCAACATTGAGATCGGCACCGTTGGCCCACCGTTGGCTGGTACCACGGTTGGTATTGCCGATGATGGGGAAATCCTTATTAAAGGCCCGCACATTTTCCGTGGCTATCGGAATAATCCGGAAATGACAGCCGAGGTGTTGAAAAACGGTTGGTTCCATACTGGCGATATCGGAACTTTGGATACCCATGATCGTTTGCGAATTACGGGCCGCAAGAAAGAACTAATTGTTACCGCCGGTGGCAAGAACGTTTCGCCAGCGGTTTTGGAAGATCGTCTGCGTTCGCACCCGTTGATTTCGCAAGTTGTGGTGGTTGGGGATCAGCGGCCATTCATTGGCGCTTTAGTCACTTTGGACACCGAGAGTTTGCCCAAGTGGTTGGAAACCCACAATCTGCCGCCCATGACAGTTGAAGAGGCGAAAGATAATCCGGTAGTTTTGGCTCGTTTGCAGCGGGCTGTTGACCGCGCTAATCAGGCCGTTTCGCGCGCGGAATCTATTCGGAAGTTCACTGTTTTGGATCAAGATTTCACCGAGCAAAACGGTTATCTCACCCCGTCCATGAAGATTCGTCGCCCGATTATCTTGCGCG
>JAITCS010000203.1 GCA_031282935.1 Cellulomonadaceae bacterium | reverse complement strand
GCCACGACCACCGCCGCCGAAACCTCCCCCGCCAAAGCTGCCGCCGCCGAAACCGCCGCTGCGACCACCACCGCCAAAGCCGCCACCGAATCCGCCCCCGGTGAAGCCCCCGCCGGGTCGACCGCCCATGCCGCCGCTGAAACCGCCACCCCCGAATACTCCGCCGGGTCGCCCGCCCATGCCGACACCCATGCCGGGGCCTACCACCCAGCCGCCGCCGCGTGGCCTACCGAATCCGGGGCCGTACATCGGGCCACCAATGCCGCCGAAGCCCCCGAACCCGCGCCGCCCACCGAGCATGGAGCCGAGCAGGATGCCGCCCAACATCATGCCGGTTGGGTCGTAGCCTGGCCCGCCGAACATCGAACCGTTATCAACATCGTTTTGCGCGAACCGTGCCGCCCGCTCTGCGTGTGCCTCCGCCTTGTGGGCATAGTTGAGGGCGTCTTGCGGGTGGGAGCCGCGAATTTCTTGGGCGCGCGCGATTAGGCGCGCTGCCTCAGAAAGCTCTGTGCGGGCTGCCGGGCCCACGAGTTGCCGTCGCGTGAGAATGTAATCATTCACCTGCCGGATTCGCCGCGTGGTGCGGTTGATGGCATCGTCAACCAGATCAGCGGCTCGGCGATCGGAATCGTCTTTTGCACGTGCGGGCGCTAACGCCTGGTCAATCGCCGCCTCGGCTTGGGCCACTCGGGTGAGCGCCGCGATGGTGTCACCCCCGTTTGCGAGCACGGCTTCGGCATTGTCGGCAGCCTCTTGGGCAGCGAGCACTTGGGGCGCCACTGACTCTCGGGTGGTGGCTTCGACCACCTTTGCAAGGCGCCGCGCATCGGCGATGTCCGCTTTGAGGCTCGCAAGCGCATTTGGTAGTTGTTCCTGGGCGGCTTGGAGGTCTGCCCCGGCGCTGTCAATGGCGGCCAACAACACGTTCGCCTGCCCGATAGCGTTTTGGGCGCCCCGAGCAGCGTTAACTGCCCCGCCCCGGTCACTACTGGCCAGCGCAGTGCGTCCCTTATCTATCTCTTTGCGCGCATCGGTGATTAGCGCCTCGACTTGGTCGGCGTTGCCAGCGACAGAAGCCAACGCCTCTTCCGAATAGACCCCGTGCAGGCGCGTTAGCTCCTCGCGGGCGCCCGGCAGCCTGGTCAAAATGACATCGGCATGGCCGTGGGTTTCATCCAAGATTTCCGGGGCCCGATCCGCCAATTTTCGCATGGAATCGAACCCAGCCGTGTGACTGTTGAGGGTTTCGGAGGCATTGTTGCAGATCCGGATTATCTGCATCAGAATACTGCGCCGTTGCTCATCCGATTGCGGAGGCGCGTCAGTAATTTGCTGATTTAGCTGGAAAGCCGCTTTCACATCATCGCGCGCTTTCTTGAAAGCCACCTCATATTCGGCGGTGGCTTCCGTGCCAAATTCAGCCTGTGCGTAATTCAATTCTTGTTCGTCAGCCAAAAGGGCGTCATCTATCGCAACCAAAGCCGAAGCCGCCCGGTTTTGCAAATCATCAGTAGAAACCATAGTGAAATCGTTGGCAGTGGTGGCCATAACCGCAGCGTTATCAATTTGGCGACGCCGGTGTGTTAGGGCAAACAACAGCACCCCACCAACAACTGCCACAGTGGCGAGGATAACGAGCGGTTCCGTCCAACTGCCAGCCACCGCAGTAGTGGTTTGGCCCCGAATAGCGTCAGCGGTGGCAATAACTGACTGCGCCCAATCCGTGCGCCCAATTTCGGCGTCGGTTAAGGCCACATCAACTTCGCGCTGAATAGCGTTGATTTGGGCCCGAGTCAGGTCAGAATTTTCATCGTACGATAAACCGTAATCACGATCACTAATACTTACCGCTAACAGTAGATCATTTGCGCCCAGCCCGGCTTGGGTAGCGGTTTGGTTAGCCCAGGGAATACCCTGCATGTCATCAAAGGTTTCCACAAACACCACAAACAGCCGGAATTGGGTGGTGCCAGATAACCTATCCAGGGCGGCCTGCACATCAGGCTCCCGGGCGCCCAGCGCGCCGACGTTATCAACAATTTGGGCAGGCAAAGAGTGCAAAGGCTGCTCGGCGCGAGCAGCAGGTAGCGCCACGCTACCCTCAAATGTGCTGACCGGCGCCAACGCTGGCCCAGCCACGAACGCGAAACTGAGCGCTAGCGCCGCGCCCAGCCGGTACTTCCTCAAACCGCTAACGGAACCGCTGAAACTTCTCACCCCTGTATAGCACCGCAAAACCAGGCCTTTGCGCAATAGGAATCAGCGCAGAGCGCAAAATCATGTCCATCTCTAGTCTTATCGTGTCGCTAATGATAGGCTGTTTTGGGTCTGTCATTGTGACGGGTCTCAGAAGTCGGAGTAAAGGAGTACGGCGTGCCCACCGGTAGTGTCAAGTTCTACGATGAGACGCGCGGATTTGGTTTCATCTCCGGCGATGATGGCGAGCAGGTGTTTCTGCACGCCACAGCGCTGCCCGAAGGGGTAGTGCCCAAGCAGGGCGCGAAGGTTGAGTATGGCGTCGCGGATGGCCGAAAAGGCCCGTCTGCCTTGGCCGTTAAGCTCAAAGACCCGCTGCCGTCCGTCGTCAAGGCCAAGCGGAAATCCCCGGCGGAAATGGCTACCATTGTCGAGGATTTGGTAAAGCTGCTGGATCGAACTGGCGACGAGCTAAAGCGCGGCAAATACCCGGTGGGGCCTGGCGCGATCCAGGTGGCCGGAATGTTGCGCGCTGTCGCAGATCAGCTTGAGGGCTAAACTAAAATCATGCCGAAAGAAGCCGTACTGACCGGGGCCGTTGATCTGGCGCGAGAGGTCGCCATTGACGCCGCCGGTAGTGCTGCCGATGTGGGCGAGTATTTGGGCTGCGCCGCAGAAGGTGGGCGCCTAGTTTCGCACCGATTCGCCTCCAACATGGCCGGTTATCCGGGCTGGCAGTGGGTGGTCACGCTCACCCGGGCACACCGCGCGCGTTCCGCGACGGTCTGCGAGGTCGAGTTGCTGCCCGGCCCTGGCGCTCTTTTGGCGCCAGAATGGGTGCCGTGGGTGGATCGCTTGGAGCCGGGTGACATCGGGCCTGGTGATGTTTTGCCGTTCCGGGCCGATGACCCGCGTTTGCAGGCGGGCTATTCGCCGCTCCCCACTGAGAACGATCCGGCCCCCGGACTGGACGAATTGGCTTTAGCGCGGCTGCGGGTGCTCAATTTCGAGGGGCGCGAAGCGGCGGCGCAGAGGTGGTATCGCGGCGCGCACGGCCCTACTTCGCTGGGCGCGCTGAAAGCGGCTGCGGCCTGTTCCACCTGCGCTTTTGCC
>JAITCS010000021.1 GCA_031282935.1 Cellulomonadaceae bacterium | reverse complement strand
TTTACGGCGTGAGCACGAGTAGAATGGCTTTCATGGTTAGTTTGCAACTACTAGAGCAGGTAGTAGGAGAGTTGGAACCTCAACTGTCAAAAGATCACGCTAGGCAGATTCACGGTCTGCTCAATCAGTCCGATATTCTGGCCGCCGTAATTCTCGCTGTTGGGTTCGCTACGAATGAGGGTGTACCGTTATCTGCCAATACGATTGCCGCCATTCGTGCGGAGGATTGGGGGAACGCTAACCTAATTAGGCGATTCTGGGCAACTTTTGAAAAAGCAATCGCATTTAGCGAGTCTCGAGAATTGCTGGCTGCATAACTTGCTTGGCAGCGGCCTGAAATTACTGTGTGGGGAGCGTGTCAGGGCCTATGGGCCGCGTCGGGGAGGAAAGCCGAGATGATTCCCAGAGCAGGCCGGTAATGGCCCCGCGAGGTTTGCGTGACAAGCCCCAACTCAGACAGCTTATTTAGGTCTTGGGTCAAAGTGTTGGTTGCCTTGCCAGAATACATTTCCGCGACCTGCGGGGTGAGGTGCCGCAGGCTGCCACGCTCGGCGCCCCGCTCAGGTAACGCCAAAACTAAGGCTCGGCGCCGTTTCGCAGCCTCGCTAGAAGGCTGACTTTGGAACACTTGATGCACATAATTTGTCCAGGCCACACTTCGCTGCATTTTCTGGACATGAGAAATCTGCTCACGCAATAACGCCACAAAACCAGTAACCGCATATTCGATAAAACCATGCACATCATTATCGGCTGACGCGGCATTGAGGCGAGCATAATACTGCGAACGGGTACGATTGTAAAAATCAGAAAGAAGATTAGCAGAAATCCACGGCACCCCAGCCCGCTCCATTATCGCACATTCAAGCGCCCTAGCGGTACGGCCATTACCATCGCCGAATGGGTGTATCCACACCAAATAAAGGTGCGCCAGAATTGCAGTAATTACAGCGTTCACAAATGCGAAATCGTCGGGCAGGCTCTCGGCCTCATCTAGGCGCGAATTAATCCACTCGCATAACCTGTCCACAAGATATGGGACATCCTGTGGTGGAGCCGTCTTGTAACCACCCACACGCAACTGATCCGTGGTGAACACACCAGGACGCACATGCTCAGCAACACTAATATCAGCCAAAATCTGGCGATTGGCCGCCATAAGCCACTGCGGCGTCAAAACAAACCGCTCCCCTTGCCGTGCGCTGGCATGAATATCACCTAGCAACTTCTCAACATTCTTAACCTCAACAGCCAAATAGTTTAGCGCAGCAGGCAACGCTTTCTTTCCTGCCAACACATCGCGCACTTCATCCTCAGTTAAGCTATTACCCTCAATAGCGGTAGTCGCAGCCACACCTTTCGCCAAATAAATAGCAGCAAGCTCAGCAGCTACCTTTGGCATAAGCGGAGTGCCCAAAAGATGCTGGCACTTAGAAAACGCCTCCCCTAACCGCATAGAAGTAACCTCAAACCGTGGCTGATAACGAAAAACCAGCCACGGATGCGTCTCCAAATAACTGAGCACCAAAGCGATCACCCCCGCCCTTTGTTAGTCAAACCTAGCATAAAGCAATGGCTCCCGAGCTGGTTTGCTGGGAGCCATTTGTTAGTTAAGTTGTTCGGGTGGTTTCGACAGGCGGGCGCGCGGGTTACTGCGCGTCAACCACCGGGGATGCAACCGCCGAGGGCTAGTTGAACCGGCACTTGGACGGCGGCACATAGGTGGATGGGCCGATCACCTTGTCCGGGCAATGGCTAGCGCTCTTGTCAATCGGGTCGGTGGGCGACCAGCTCGTGTTGCCCTTGTCGTTGGCCGGGTTGTAGGTCAGGTGCCACCGCTCGCCAACCTGGCAGCCCTCCGCGTCGCTCCACCCGAAATCGCGGGCGAGCGCCAAGAACCGCAAGCGCACCGGGTCACCGAAGCTCTCAAAGCCACCAATGTCAACGGCGGTTCCCGAACCGTGGTTCGAGGTGCCCGGCACAGCCGCTGGGCCAAGTTCCGAGGTGCGGATATAGCGGGTGCCGTTCCAGTTGCGCACGTCGCAGAAGTCACCGCCGCCCTTGCGGCCAGGGGTGTACCGGCTCAGGAAGATGGAGCGCTGGGTTTCAAAGGGGCGCCACCCATCATTGACGGTAAGTGCCTGACCCCACAGCTCCTCAACGCGCTCCAATGAGGCCGCCGCGTCGGCGCGCAGCCTAAACTTGGGGTTGTCAACCAAAGCTGTGGTCTGCGATTTCGTGGTTTGGCCACTGGATGAAAGCTTGAAATTGAAGTTGCGCAGTGCCAGCGTGTCGCGACCGTCGCCGTCCCAATCCCCCACCAGAACGGCGTTCTTCTCGCCGCCGATGGTCACCTCTTCGGCTGGCCCGTCGCTGTAATTCCAAGAGTTGTAGGCGTAATAGGTGTTGCCGCTGCGCACCAGCGGGGTGTCGGTGCCGTCGCCGTCCCAGTCCCCCACGGCCACCACGTTCACGGCTGAATCCGGCCCGAACGTGACCTCGCGGGCAACTTGCTGGGAAACGTCATCCATAATGGCGAAATGGTTGCCGTTGCGCAAGGCGATGCCGTCTTTGCCGGTGCCGGTGAAATCGCCCACCAGAATCAGGTCGCGTGCCGTGCCGAAGTCAAACTTGTAATCCGGTTCGCCGTCACCGAAACTGTTTCGCAGGTAGAAAGTGTCCTGCGGCTGGCCGTCCTCGACATCGGAGGTGCCAGCGCGGCGCACACCGAACGTGGTCACGCCATCGCCGTCCCAATCGCCGGAGAAAACCTCATCTTGGGGCCACCAATAGCGGAAGTTGCTCACCGCCGGGTTGCCCGCCTTGTCGCCATACAGCGCCATTTCGATGCCGTTTCGCGTCGCCAGGGAATCCACGCCGGTGTGGTCCCAGTCGCCGCTGTATGCTTTGTCGGGCTTGTTGCCCGCGTCCACCTCGAAGGCGATGTCAACATCCCAACCATTATAGAACACATAGCTGTCGCCGTAACCGCCGGTGTCGGTGCCAGCCGCCCAAGCAGCCGTGGCGAAACCAGGGGACAGCAGGAGCAACGCAATCCCGGCGGCGATGCCGGGGGTGGCGAACATGCGCTTCATTCCCTAAGAATACGCCCGATATGGTGGGTTCGCGCGATATATTATATGCGTGTGTTGGTCACAGTTCCCGTTGGTTGAGCCTGTTGGTTGAGCATGTCGAAACCACCGCCGGTTGAGCCTTGTCCCGTTGGTTGAGCCTGTCCCGTTGGTTGAGCCCGTCGAAACCACCGGTCAGTTGTCTTGTGGACAATTTGTGGTTTTAGGCCCCTGCCCACCCCGGCGCAGGTGTCAAAGGGCGCGGTGCTACCGCGCAGTGAAAACACTGTTCACGAATCTGCCGGGGTTTCGACAGGCTCAACCGCC
>JAITCS010000131.1 GCA_031282935.1 Cellulomonadaceae bacterium | reverse complement strand
CATCGGCCAATCCTGGTGAGCAAGTGTCATGGCTCATGGTGCTGAGCAACAACGGCCCGGACGCCGCCGAGGCTCCGGTGCTAGACGACGCCCTGGCCGTGCCCGCTCAAGCCACGCTGGAGAGCGCGATGGTAGTTTCTGTGGAGGGCGCCACTGGCTCTGGCTCGTGTTCGATTGCCTCCAATCAGGTACACTGCGGTGGGTGGGCCTCCCTGGCCGCCAACGGCAAGATTACGATGCGCGTGGTGGGCAAACTCGCCGCGTCCGGCGTGCTCAAGCCGGGCACGGCGGTCAAGAACACCGCCACGGTAACGAGTACCACCCCGGATTATGACCCGAGCAATAACAAAGCCATCGAGTACGTGGTGGTGCTGCCCGCAGCAGATTTGGCGATCACCAAATCGGCTTCGGCTGCGCAGGTGTATGTGGGCGACCCGTTGACCTACACGCTGACGGCCACCAACCGAGGGCCAAGCCCAGTAACCAACGCGATAATCACCGATCCGATCCCCAACGGGCTGATTGAGGTGGAGGTGACGGCGCCGGATTCTTGCGCTGGCACTTACGTAGGCAGCGTGACTTGTGCCGTGAACCTGGCTGCCCACGAGTCAGTGGTTGTGGTTATCACCGGTATTGTTGACCCAGATTTGTCTGACGAAATCAACAAGCTGGTCAACGTTGCCACCATCACCAACCCACCGGGCGTGCCGCGCCCGCTGGACCCCGACCTGCCAGACGACCACATCTCCAAGCCGGTCGTCACCCCGATTGGTCGCGTAGCCGATTTGAGCGTCACCAAGACGGCGCACCCGGCAGCTGCCGACCCAGGCAATGTAGTCACCTGGACAATCACGATGGAGAACAATGGGCCCGCTGCTGCGGTTCATCCAGTGCTCGATGATTGGCTTCTCGATGAGCGGCAAGCGGTGCTGCTCAGCGCTTCGATAACAGCGAGTACGGGCGCTACTGTGTCTGGCCCGCTGAACCACATCGCCGCACAGCCCGCCTGCGAGATCGCCGACAACAAGGTGCACTGCGAGGGCTGGAATGCCCTTGTGCCAGGTGGCTCCATCACAGTGACTGTGACCGGCGAATTGGCAGTGCTAGCGGGGGCGACAACGGTGGGCAACTACACCGAGGTTTCCTCAGAAACCCCCGACCCTGACTTGGACAACAACCACGCCACGGCGCAGATTCTGATATTGCCTGCGGCTGACCTGGCTGTGACCAAGACCGTCAGCCCGAGTTCGGCTGCGCCTGGGGCGGCGGTGACCTGGACGATGGTGGTCACCAACAGTGGGCCTTCAGCGGCGCTGAATGTCACGTTGGCTGACGTGCTGGCTTACCCGGCGCGGGCAGTGCTTTCCACGGTTGAGGTTTCCTCGATTTCGGGGGCAGATAATCTGGTCTGCTCAATTGTGGGTAACGGTGTGGCTTGCACGGGCGATGCCCTTGACGCGGGCGGCACCTTTACGGTGACCGTTCGCGGTCGCCTGGCGGCTGCTTTGTCGGCGCAAATGCTGGTGCCGAACACGGTGACTGTTGCTACGGATACGCCGGAAACGGACTACACCAACAACACTGCCACGGCTGTGGTTGGCGTGGTGGTGCCGCCTCGCCCGACCCCGACGCCTACGCCGACGCCTACGCCGACCCCCACGCCGACACCTACGCCTAAGCCTTCGCCCACGCCTACGCCTAAGCCGACGGTATCCCCAACGCCGACGCCTCCGGTGCCTCCGGTGCCGGTGCCGACCGTGAGCCCTAGGCCGTTCATCCCCACGGTGTCGCCCATCCCGGTGACCCCGACGGTGATTCCGCCAACTGCTCCGGCTTCCCCGTCGGCGTCACCTAGTCGGTCCGCTAAGCCAAGTGCCTCTTCCTCGCCGAGCGCTACGCCCACCGCGAGCAAGGAGCCGAGCCCCACGCCATCGGCCTCCGCTTCCAAGGCGGCCAGCCCCTCGGCTACTCCGAAGCCAAGTGCCAGGCGCACCGCCGGGTTGAGCGATAGGCCATTGGTGCGGACGCACGACGGTGGGCAAGACACGCCCACGCCTCGCGTCCCGCAGCCTGGGCGTGGTGTCGCGCAGCCGGAGGGTCGGGTTGAGCAGCCTGAGCGCCGACCTGCACAGCCTGAGCGCCGCGCCGAGCAGCCAGAGCCTCGCGTTGACTTACCGCCGCAACCAGAGACGAGCGGTGCAGAAGAGGTTGGCAAGCACCGCGCCGCCTTCACCGGCTCCCCAGCGGTAACCATCGCCATCATCGGCACGGTACTGGTTGGGGCGGGCTCAGGGTTCGTGGCGCTGCGACGGCGCCGGGTTCTCGGCGGTTGAGCCTGTCGAAACCACGGTCACATGGTGGTTTCGACGGGGCTCAACCACCGGGGGCTGTCGAAACCACGGCCACATGGTGGTTTCGACGGGGCGAGCGCGCAGTAGTCCGCGCGTCAACCACCGGGGTGTCGAAACCACGGGAATATGGTGGTGGTTTCGACGGGGCTCAACCACCGGGGCTGTCGAAACCACGGGCACATGGTGGTTTCGATGGGCGAGCGCGCAGTAGTCCGAGCGTCAACCACCGGGGGTGTCACTGAACTGCGTGTGATAGAGGTCGGCGTATAACCCGCCAGCGGCAAGCAACTGCTGGTGGGTGCCGACCTCAACCACGCGGCCAGCGTCAAGCACCACGATTTGGTCTGCCGCGCGCACGGTGGACAGCCGGTGCGCGATCACCAATGAGGTGCGCCCAACCAGGGCCTGCTCTAGCGCCTGCTGCACGGCCGCCTCGTTCTCCGAGTCCAGCGAGGCGGTGGCCTCGTCCAGCACTACTATCGGTGGCGCCTTCAAAAATACCCGCGCGATGGCGAGCCTTTGACGTTCCCCGCCGGACAGCCGGTAGCCGCGATCCCCAACCACAGTGTTGAGCCCATCGGGCAACGAGGATACCAACCCCCAAATGCGCGCGCGAACGCAAGCCTGCTCCAGCTCCGCGTCGGTGGCGTCCGGTTTGGCGAAGCGCAGGTTTTCCCCAATCGTATCGTGAAACAGGTGCGCCTCTTGGGACACCGTGCCGATGGTATCCCGCAGCGAGTCCAGCGTGACATCGCGAAGGTCTGCCCCCGCTATGCGCACCGACCCTGCGGTGGGGTCATACATGCGCGTCACCAGTTGGGTCACTGTGGTTTTCCCGGCGCCAGAGGGGCCAACCAGGGCACACATCTGGCCGGGGCGCACAGTAAAGGTGACGTCTTTTAGGGTGTCGCCTTGCGGGTAAGAATCGAGCACAGCCACCGACTCAAGGGAAGCCAGGGAAACATCGGAGGCTTTAGGGTAAGCGAACCGAACATTATCGAATTCGATACTCGCCCCATTTTGTTGCACAGCATTTGTTAGCGAAGAGGCATTAGGTTTGTCCTGCACCATCGGTTGCAAATCTAATACTTCAAGCACCCGCTCAAAGGACACTAACGCCGTCATAACGTCAACTTGCACATTTGACATTGCAGTGAGGGGGCCATAAAGCTGACCCAGAAAAGCCGTGAGCGCAATTACAGTACCAACTGTGAGAGTGCCGTGAATTGCTTCCACCCCACCAAAACCATAAATAGTAGCTACCGCTAACGCCGCAATGGTGCCCAAACCAACTCGGAACCAAGTGGCCAATAACGCCCTTTTTATCCCAACATTTCTAAGTGCCCCGGCTGCGCTAGCGTATTTGGCAGATTCCCTGGCTGGATTCCCAAACACTTTAGCCAAGTGTGCGCCTGCCACATTGAAGCGCTCCTGCATTAGTTGGCTGGCGTTGGCGTCTAAATCCATGCCTTCTTTGGCGAGGGCGGCGATTTTGCGACCAAACCACTGCGCGGGGAGCACGAATACGGGCACTAACACCAGTGACAACAATGTTAAACGCCATTGCATTGAAAACATAGCGATTAGTGTTATTGCAATAGTTAGTCCGTTGGAAACCACGGTTTGCAAGGTGGAGGTGAATGCCTGTTGCGCACCCAGCACATCACCGTTGAGCCGCTGGATTAGGGCACCCGTTCGGGTTCTCGAAAAGAAAGCGAGCGGCATTCTCTGCACGTGGTCAAATATCGCGGTTCTCAGGTCATAAATCAGGCTCTCGCCCACAGTGGCGGAAACCCAGCGCTGCGCCACCGCTAAACCGGCCGAAATAATCGCCAAAAGTGCTGCGGTAATCGCTATGTTGATTACCACTGTGCGATTTCCGGTGGCGATACCGTGATCAATTAGGTATCGGAACAGTAAGGGCACAGCCGCACTGGACGCGGCGTCGAGAATAAGGAGGAAAATGAATAAAGCTAGTTGTTTCCGATAAGGTTTCGCAAATCCCCAAACCCTTTTCAGGGTGTCCTTTGAGAGTTTATGATCCTTTACCTCGGCGTCCTTGGTGAAAGAGCGCATGGACGCCATACCACCCATTCCGCGACCCACCATTGACATGCCAAGTATAATAACCCCCATGCTGCGAGTGGGCTTGACCGGCGGGATTGCGGCCGGGAAAACGACGGCAAGTGAACGGTTTGCTGCGCTCGGCGCGGTCATCATAGATTACGACGAGCTGGCCAAGGCGGCAGTGGCCCCCGGCTCCCAAGGTCTGGAACTGGTGGTATCGCATTTTCAGCCCCGAGTTTCGCAGCCGTTGCTGGGCCAGGCAGGCGAGCTGGATCGGGCGGCACTGGCGGCCCTCATTTTTGATGACCCGAGAGCGCGCGGCGAACTGGAAGCGATAATTCACCCCATTGTGTTTCAGATGGCAGCCGAAATGGAGGCAGCCGCCGCCGCGAGTGACCCTGATGTAATAGTGATCCATGATATTCCGCTGCTAGTAGAAGCGGATTTAGGAAACGAGTTTGAGGTGATTATCAGCGTAATAGCGCCCAAAGAATTGCGGCTCCAACGCCTGATAGCAGCCCGAGGTTTGACTAAGAATGAAGCCGAGGCTCGAATTGCGGCAAGTGCCCCAGATTTTCAAAGGGCCGAAATTGCTGACCTAATCCTAAACGGTTCTGGAACCGTAGAACTTTTACAGGCCGAAGTGGATGAAACCTGGGAACTGCTCAACCTTATTGCCCTGCGCGGTAGCACCGCGCACGCCGACATTACAACTGCGCCCTGACACTACTCCAAAAAACCTTCCGGTGGTTGAGCCTGTGGCGGTCGCTCCGCTCCCTATTCCCTCCTGGCCCTCGGTAGAATCCGCAAGCGGACTCTACCCTCGGGCTGCGTCGGTCACCGAAACTACCACCACGCCGTTACATGGGTTTCGACAGGCTCAACCTCCGGTTTTGAGGTTTCGACAGGCTCAACCTCCGGTTCTGAGGTTTTGACAGGCTCAACCTCGAGATACCTCGAATTTGTGCGATTTGAGATACGATGGCGCCATGGTAAGGTACAAGTTGGGAGAATTGTACCATTATCATGAGCGCGGACGGTCAAACTTTTAACTTTGTAAATGGAAATGGTTCTATCGCTGGTTCTTTTACCAGAGTTAATACTTCCCTTGACGGCGATTGGGAAAGCGGAGGTA
>JAITCS010000099.1 GCA_031282935.1 Cellulomonadaceae bacterium | reverse complement strand
CACCGAAATCGTGGTGCGCGCTGGCCGCTATGGGCCTTACGTGACCGAGGTGCTGCCCGAACCCGCAGAGGCGGCTGGGGCCACGAAGAAGAAAGCGGCCGCTCCGAAAGCGCGCACAGCCTCGCTGTTTAGGGACATGACGATTGAAAGCGTGACCTTGGATGACGCGCTGAAGCTGATGTCCTTGCCGCGCGTGGTCGGGGCCGACCCGGAATCCGGCGCCGAAATCACCGCCCAGAACGGCCGGTACGGGCCGTACATCAAAAAGGGCACTGACTCGCGCACCATTGCCGAAGAGTCTTTGCTGTTCACCATCACCTTGCCCGAGGCCTTGGCGATTTTCGCGGAGCCGAAGCAGCGCCGGGGGGCGCGCACCACCGCGCCTTTGCGCGAGTTGGGGATGGACCCCGAGAGCGAGAAGCCCATCGTCATTAAGGAGGGGCGGTTCGGGCCGTACCTCACCGACGGGGTGACAAACCGCACGGTGCCTCGGGAGCTGAGCGTCGAACTTATCACGCCCGAGCAGGCTGTCGCGTTATTGGCTGAAAAGCGGGCGGCTGGCCCGGCGCCGAAACGCGCTGGCGCCAAGCGGGCGACCACTGCGAAGGCTGCGGCTGGCAAGTCCGGCGCTGCTGCAAAGACCAGCGGTGCCACAAAGCCCTCGCCGTCGAAACTAAAAACCATGACCATCGCCGACCTCAAAGCCTACGGCCAAACCGAATTAGCGCTGGAGTTCACCGGCAAGGAAAAGAAAGCCGACCTAATCGCCGCCATTACCTCCGCCCCGAACTACTAGGGCTATGAACAATTCAGGTCTTTTCATAACGCTGGAGGGTTGCGACAAGTCCGGCAAGAGTACCCAAGCGGGGTTGCTGGCGGATTGGCTGCGGGCAGGCGCGGGCCCAGACGGCGGCTCTCGCGGCGGTACCGACGACAAGGGCAGCGCGGGGGTTGGTTTCGGCGTCGGTAGTGGCAGAGAGGTGCTGCTTACCCGGGAGCCAGGCGGTTCCGATTTGGGCAAGGTGCTGCGCAATCTGGTGCAGCACGGGGAGCACTTGGACGAACGCACCGAGGCTCTGCTTTACGCAGCCGACCGTGCTCATCATGTCGCCACGGTGATCCGCCCGGCTTTAGCGCGCGGCGCCATCGTCATTTGCGACCGCTACTCGGATTCCTCGATTGCGTATCAGGGCGGGGGCCGGTCTTTGGTGCCAGATGAGGTGGCGTGGATATCGAGGTGGGCCACCAACGATCTGGTACCAGACATCACGATTCTTTTCGATGCCGACCCCGCGCTCACCGCTGCCCGCCGCACCGACGAGCCCGCCGACCGGATTGAAAGCGCTGGCCTAGAGCTGCAGGCAGCGGTTCGTCAGGCGTACCTTGCCCTTGCCGCTGCCGAGCCGCAGCGCTGGCACGTCATCAACGCCGAAGCACCCATCGAAACCATAGCCGCCCAAGTGAAAGCCGCCATCCACCCCCTCCTCCCCTAACCCCCGCCCAACTGGAGGTTGAGCCTGTCGAAACCTGGAGGTTGCCCCGTCGAAACCCCGGCGGTTGAGCCTGTGGCGGTCGCTTCGCTCCCTGTGCCCTCCTGGCCCTCGGAAGAGTCCGCAAGCGGACTCTCCACTCGGTCTGCGTCGGTCACCGAAACCCCGGATTCCAGCGCCGCCGCCGTGACCGGCGGTAGAACCCCGTCAGCTGGAGGTTGAGCCTGTCGAAACCTATTGTGGTAGTTCCTGCAGCCTAAACCACCTCGTTTGCCCGCCACCTGCGCTACATCAAGCTATCCACAGGCCGCGCCGCTCATCCCGCCCCCCACCGCCACCGCCACCGCCTTTGCCCGACCCGGCAGCCGTATTCCTCCCAAGACCTCCCGCGCGCCGTTCGCCACTACACCCGCCGCCGCCGTGCCCGGCGGTTGAGTCCATCGAAACCCCTGATTCCAGCCCCGACCCTAACCGCTGCCGCCGCCGTGCCCGGCGGTTGAGCCCCGTCGAAACCCCGGATTTCAACACACCCTGCCCTCCACCTCTTTTCCGATATGGCGAGCGGGTTGGGAAATCCGTCGTCAAAACGGATGCTGGGGGTTGAGCCTCGTCAAGCTGGAGGTCCGCTCCTTTAAGCTGGAGGTCGAGCCCGTCGAATCCTATGGCGGTAGTTTCGACAGGCTCAACCACCTGATTGCCCCAGTACCTTAAGCTATTCACCCGCGCCGCTCGCCCCTGCTCCCACCGTCGCCGTCTTGCCCAACTAGATAACCGCGCGCGTCGTTCCTCCCAACCATCCTCCACTCCCTGCCTGGAGGTTGAGGCCCGTCGAAAGCTGTGGGGTGGTTTCGACAGGCTCAACCACCGGTTTGCCCCGTCAATTTGAGCGATTCCCCGGCCGCCACCTCTTTAGAGCGATTCCCCGGTCGTCACCTATTTAGTACGCCTGCCCGCGCCGCTCGCCCCGAACAACCGCCCGCGTTTGTTAGGGTTGGCGCTTAGGAATCGGGCGAAAGCGGAGGGGGCACCAATGCAGGAGGCGACGCCAGCGACCGTTTGGGACGCCGTGGTGGGACAGGTTGATGCCGTCAAACAGTTGCAGCAGGCCGGGAAGGAGCCGAAAGCGCTGACCCATGCGTGGCTGCTCGTCGGGCCGCCTGGATCCGGCCGCTCCACCGCCGCCCGCGCGTTCGCCGCCGCCCTCGAATGTGACTCCCGCACCGGCTGCGGGCAGTGTCCGGGCTGCAAAATGGTACTCGCGGGCACCCATCCGGACGTCAAAACCGTGACCACCGAGGCGGTGACCATCGCCATCAAGGACGTGCGCGACCTCGTGGAACAGGCCGCCGCCAAGCCGTCCGTGGGCCGCTACCGCGTGTTCGTGATCGAGGACGTGGACAGGATGTCGCAAGGCGCCGCAAACGTGCTGCTCAAGGCCGTTGAAGAGCCGCCCCCCGGCACTATTTGGCTGCTGTGCGGGCCCACAGCCCAAGACGTCATCCCCACCATTCGCTCGCGGTGCCGCATTGTTCGCCTGCAAGTGCCCAAGGTTTCCGAGGTCGCTGACCTGCTCATCCGCGAGGGCGTGCCCGCCGAGAACGCCCTGGCCGCCGCGCAAACCGCCGGCTCCCACATAGGGATGGCCCGCTGGCTCGCCAAGGACCCGGGCGCCATGCAACGCCGCCTCGCCACCTTCGAGATGTTGAGCGCCACCCGTTCCGTGCCTGCCGCCGCCATCCAAGCCGCCGCCCTGGTGGAGGGCGCCAGGGCCGAGGCCGCCGCCGCAACCAACGTCAGCGATGAACGCGAAATCACGCAATTACGCTCAGTGCTGGGCCTGGCCAGCGACGACGCCATTCCGGCGAAGTTGCGCACCCAGTTCAAGGATTTGGAAGAGGATCAGAAACGCCGTGCTCGCCGAGCCGAGCGGGATGTGCTGCAGCGCACCTGCTCTGACCTGCTGACCCTGTTGCGCGACGTGTTGGTGTTGCAGTTCCAGGCCGAGGTTTTGGCCACTAATGGGGCCAGCCCGGCAGCCGCTCGCCTCACCGCTGACCTGGCCGTGCGCCTCACCCCGGCCCAGACCTTGGAGCGGGTGGACGCCGTGCTGGAGGCGCAGGCCCGCTTGGCCGCGAACGTACCGGCGTTGTTGGCGATGGAGGCCATGCTGCTCGCGCTCCGCTGGTAATTCCCGCCGGTTGAGCCTGGTCGAAACCACGTACCTTCTCCCGTCGGTTGAGCGCTATCGGTGGTTGAGTCAGGTCGAAACCACCCGCCCCTCCCGTCGGTTAAGCCTGTGTCGGTCGCTGCGCTCCCTATTCCCTCCTGGCCTCGGTAGAATCCGCAAGCGGACTCTACTCTCGCGCTGCGTCGGTCACCAAAACCACCCCAACCCGTCGGTTGAGCGTGTCGAAACCACGGGTTCTGCCGAAACCACCCATCCCGTCGGTTGAGCCTGGTCGAAACCACGGGTACTGCCTAAACCACGGGTTCTGCCGAAACCACCCAACTGGTCGAAACCACGGAATCCGTGGCGGTTGCTGGAATGACACCCCGCGAATCAAGGTCAGCTGGGTTGCGGTATCATGGGGGTATGGCTATGACTGAAACTTTGCCGCTGACTTTCCAGCCGGACACGCAAAGTGACATAGATGTGGCCTGGTGCGCCGAAATTCGCCGCCGCATTGACGATCCAAACATTCAATGGCTAGATGAAGACGAAGCAGATGCTCAAATTGCGGCATTGCTCGCTGAATAGAAACTTGTGGTGGCGCTGAAACGGAGAGTCCATCCCGACGCTCAAGCTGAGCTGAAAGAGGCTTTGGCATGGCACAAGGAACGGAACCCAAATTCGGCGGAATCTTTGGCTGCCGAGATTCGGAAGTACCGAGTTGATACAGCCAAGAATCCAGACATGTGGGCAATATTCCCTGGATGGACAGGAAAGCCAGATGTGCGCTCTCGCAAGTTACCGAATTTCCCGTATCGAATCGTTTATTTTTCTGATGGAACCCACTTCAACGTGATCGCATATGCCCATGAAAAACGGGCGCCACTTTATTGGAGTGGACGCGTGGACTACTGGGACAACCTGGCGAAAAAGTTAGGTGGAACGACCTAACCGCTCGACTAAACCGCTGGCAACCCGCCGCCACCCTCTCCCGTCGGTTGAGTCGCCTGGTGGTTGAGCCTGGTCGAAACCACCCGCCCCGCCGAAACCAGGAGGCCGGAAATTCTTTCATAACGATTTGGCAAATTCGGCGATTCGGTCACGCACTCAGGGCAGGTGCCGGTTTTACCATTGCGCGAATAGCAATTTGCGCTGGGGTTGAAACGGGGTGAGCGGATTGGGTGTGCGGAACCGTCATGCGTCCACACGGTTTTGGCCCGGATACGCGGGGCTGGCTGTCGGGTTCGCACTGGCTTACTGCGGAGCGCCCACGGCGGCGCTGGCTGTCGGGACTGCCGGGGGGTCTGCGCTTTCAGGGCTGCCCACCGTAACGGCTGAGTCTTTCCAAGTCCCGGTCGTCCCCGTCGTCCCCATCGTGCCAGAAAAAATCCTGCCCGAAGCCGTAACCGAAGCTCA
>JAITCS010000027.1 GCA_031282935.1 Cellulomonadaceae bacterium | reverse complement strand
AGCGGAGCCAGAGCCAGCAGCGTTCGGATCAGGCTGCGCACCGGCGGGAGCGGTGCCGCCCATACCACCGGCTGGAGCGGGGCCACCCATACCACCGGCAGGAGCAGAAACCCCCTGCCCGGCCCTCAACACCGGCTGCCCAGCTCCAGTCGCTATCTGCACTACGCCGGTCGCGTCCGCGACACCTGCAGGGGCCGTCTGCGGCTCCATCTCGAGGTTGTAAAGGAAGCCAACGGACTCTTCCTTAATGCCGTCCATCATGGCGCCAAAGAGTTGGTGGCCCTCAATCTGGTATTCAATCAGGGGGTCGCGCTGCGCCATTGCGCGCAGGCCAATGCCCTCTTTGAGGTAGTCCATCTCGTAGAGGTGCTCGCGCCACTTGCGGTCCAGCACGGACAACACTACGCGCCGCTCTAGGTCACGCATACCCTTTTCGGTGAGTTGCTCTTCGCGGGCCACATAGGCCCGGTCGGCATCAGCCAGGAAAGTGTTGGTGAGGATTTTCGCGGTCAGCGCGGAGCGGGAACCGAGTTCCTGGTCAAGACGTTCCGGGGTGAGTTCGGGCGAGATTGGGTACACGGTTTTGATCGCCGTCCAGAGCGCGTCAAGATCCCAATCGGTGGCGTTCCCCTCGGCGGTGGCGTGGTCCACGTAATCCTTAATCACGTCAGCCACGAAACTGGACACTTGATCCTCAAGGTCAGCGCCCTCTAGCACCTTGCGGCGTTCATCGTAAATGACTTCGCGCTGCCGGTTCATCACATCGTCATACTTCAAAACGTTTTTGCGGATTTCAGCGTTTCGAGCTTCCACCTGCGCCTGAGCGGACTGGATGGATTTGGTTACCATTTTAGATTCGAGTGGCATATCATCTGGGAAGCCCACCCGATTCATCATGGATTCCGCGAATTGCGCGTTAAACAAACGCATCAAATCATCTTGCATGGAAAGGTAGAAACGCGATTCACCAGGGTCACCTTGACGACCGGAACGACCCCGCAACTGGTTGTCAATACGACGGGATTCGTGACGTTCGGTGCCTAAAACATACAAGCCCCCTAAAGCGGTAACCTCTTCATGTTCGGCTTTAACGGCCTCTTTTGCGGCGGCAAGCACTTCATCCCAATGAGCCTCGTACTCTTCAGGGTTTTCTTTCAGGTCGTAACCAGATTCTTCCATCTTGGCTACTGCCAAAAACTCTGCGTTACCGCCAAGCATAATATCTGTACCACGGCCAGCCATATTGGTTGCCACAGTAACAGCGCCTTTTCGACCCGCTAAAGCGACTACTGCCGCTTCACGTTCATGTTCTTTCGCGTTCAGAACACTATGGGGAATACCCTTTTTCTTCAGCAAACCGGAAAGGTATTCGGATTTCTCCACCGAGGTGGTGCCAACCAGAATAGGTTGCCCAGTGCGATGGCGGGCCACAATATCGTCAACTACGGCGGCGAATTTCCCAACCTCATTCTTATATACTAAATCAGGCTGGTCAGCGCGAACCATAGGTCGGTTTGTTGGAATAGGCACCACACCAATTTTGTAGGTGTTTTGGAACTCAGCGGCCTCAGTGGCAGCGGTGCCCGTCATCCCAGCCAGTTTGTTGTAAAGCCTAAAGTAGTTCTGTAACGTAATCGTGGCCAGAGTCTGATTCTCGGCTTTGATTTCTACGCCTTCTTTGGCCTCAATGGCTTGGTGCATACCTTCGTTATAACGACGCCCAGGCAGCATACGACCCGTGTGCTCGTCAACGATCATTACTTCGCCCTTGAGCACCACATAATCTTTGTCGCGCTTGAACAGTTCTTTTGCTTTAATGGCGTTATTCAAGAACCCAATTAGTGGGGTGTTTAGGGATTCGTAGAGGTTGTCAATACCCAGATAGTCTTCGACGCGCTCAATTCCAGGCTCAAGCACACCGATGGTGCGTTTCTTTTCGTCAACCTCATAATCAACCCCAGGGGTCAATTTCAGGGCAACTTTAGCGAATTCGTTGTACCACCTATTTGCTTCACCACTGGCTGGGCCGGAAATGATCAAAGGCGTGCGCGCCTCGTCAATCAAAATCGAGTCAACCTCATCAACGATGGCGAAATTGTGCCCTTTTACTTGCACTAATTCGTCCTCAGACCAGGCCATATTATCGCGCAAATAATCGAAACCGAACTCGTTATTTGTGCCGTAAGTGATGTCGCAAGAATACTGTTCGCGGCGCTCAGCCGGGGATTGCCCCACCAGGATAACCCCCGTGGTGAGCCCCAAGAAACGATAAACGCGACCCATCAAATCACCCTGGTATTTTGCCAGGTAATCATTTGTGGTAACCACGTGAACGCCCTTGCCCTCAAGAGCGTTCAAATAGGCTGCCGTGGTTGCGACCAGCGTTTTACCTTCACCGGTACGCATTTCTGCAATCGAACCGCTATGCAACGCGGCGCCACCCATCAACTGCACGTCAAAGTGCCGTTGCCCTAAGGTTCGGCGCGCCGCCTCCCGCACCGCAGCGAAAGCCTCAGGCATTATCGAATCAAGGCTCTCCCCTGCCGCGAGCCGTTCACGCAAGCGGGGAGTTTCGTCGCGCAACTCCTCGTCTGTCATATCCGAAAACGCAGGCTCAAGCGCATTGACTTGCTTGGCCGTGCGCTCCAAATTGCGCAACACTCGGCCTTCGCCAATCCGCAGAACTTTGTCAAATAACGAGGTACTGGCCATGATACTATTATCTCCTAGGCCGTTCGCTTTTGGCGCCGGCTGGTGTTCCAACAGGCTGCAATTTGATTTGATGAATCTGCGTGCATATTCACCTCTCGCCTCAATCGCCTGTCGCTTTCGCTCGGCAGGGCCTAAAGCCAAACGAGCCAAAACTATGCTTTTACTAGACTACACTTTACCGAAAATCAGCATAGTATAGAACTGGCCTCAAACGCTAATTCGACACCTTGGAATCAAGCTGAATCACGCCATAAGTCCACCCTTTGCGCCGATAAACAGCCGAGGGCCGCCCGCTGTCAGCGTCAATGAACAAGAAGAAATCGTGCCCAACCAGTTCCATCTGCTCCACGGCGGCAGCCAGGCTCAAGCGGTCTGCGGCATGGAGTTTCTGCCTGATAATTACCGGCGAATCACCAAGGCGCATCTCTACCGGGGCGCCACCTGGAACGAGTTTGCGATTCGGATCCTCGGCGGCTATCACTGAGGCGGCATCCTCTTCCTTTTCGACCAGAATCACCTTGTCAGCGTCGTATTTTGAGGGTTCGTCACCTTCAAGATCAATTATGGGCAGGTCGCGCACGGAGGGGCCTTGGCGGTTCTTTTGCCGGTCGCGAGCGCGACGCAGGCGCTCATTGAGCTTTTCCACGGCGAGATCTAGCGCAGCCACCCGGTCAGGTGCGGCAGCCTCAGCGCGCACAACGGGGCCACGTCCGGTGACGGTAAGCTCTACCCGCTCACGCGCGTCGCTTAGTTTCGGGTTTTTCTCTTGCGTAACCTCAACGTCTATGAGCTGCGCCTGGGGAGCTAACTGCTCAACCTTGCCAAGCTTTTCTGACACCAATTCCCGAAAGCGATCATTTACTTCAGTGTGCCGACCGACGATAGCAATTTGCACGGCTGCTCCTCCTGTCCAAAATCCCAACAAACATAGCCTAATGCACGTCTGGGCACCTTGGCCACGGCTCACTGATCCGGCGGCGTCAGCTGGTGGTTCTGTCGCTGCGGGAGCGACGTGCCGTTTCTTTCATTTTTCCCCGGACACTCGACACCACTGTGAGGGCCAACGGGCTAACTACTTGCGGGCGGCTTCGGCAATCCCCCTTGCAATGCCTGCGCAGACCGGGGCGGCGTCGCCACCAGTACCAGCGCCCCCGCAACCTGAAACCCCGCCTTGGTCAGCGCGACGCGAGCAGCGGCAAGTGTTGCGCCAGTGGTGACAATGTCATCGAACAGCAAAACGGGTGTTCGCGCTGGAACCCTGTGGATAGAATTTCGCACCGAAACCTGGGCCGAGCCGCGCGCCCGTGCTCCTAAGCCAACCTGATCGCGGCCGGTGTCCTTCCTCAGCAAGTGGATTGGTTTCGCCCCCAACTCTTTTGCAACCTGCGCAGCCAGCGGGGTCAAGTGCGACCGCCCCCGCTCGCGCTGCGCCTTGCGCGATGAAGGCATGGGCACCACCGCTCCCACTTTAGCTCCCAACAATTCGCGGCCACTAGGGCTGGTGATAGCTGTCCTTAAGGCAGCCGCGAACACTTTCGCTAAGTCCTCCCTCCCTTTATCTTTATAGGCCACCACCATGCCCCGCGCTGGGCCCTCGTAACTGCCGAGCGCCCAAACGGGCAGGCTAGGGCGCCCCGAAAGGTCATCAAGGCGAGGCACCTGGGCCTCCACCCTCCGCAACGGCCCCCGCAACCAAACCGCGCACGCTTCGCAAAGCCGCTCATCTCGCAAGCCGCACCCCGGACACGCCACGGGAACCACGAGCCTCGCCAATTCCTCTAATATGTTCATGGGCGCGATTGTGCCGCCCCCCACCAAATTCAGCAACCACCTTTTTCACAGCCCATTGAGGTGAGCGCACGAACGCTAGCGTTCGATGCCGAACCGATTGCAGGCCGTGTGATGAGCGCAGCGAGGAAACAGAGCCTAAATATTGAGGCTCTCTTGTTCTCGAGCAGAAAGTGGCCTGCCGCGAATTTGCGCCACCTTGATCCAGGCCCTAGCGTTTGCGAACTCTTCTGCTTGCCAACGCTTAATTCTGTCTTTTTGATCCGACCCCATTATTTTGTCGGCTTGTTCATATTCACGTCTAATACGTTCCCTAACTGATTCCACCTTATTCCTCCGAATCGCCAAGATATGTCACGATGAGGTTACGAGTCGCTTCACCATCAAAATACAAGTAACGCCCATGTGATGGTTTAGCGCCGTACTTAACCTGATAAAATAGGTAAAGGCTAGTCTTGGGTTCAAAAAAGAAGAACCCCTCGTAGCCTTGTTCCATTGAGTCGCGCCCAACATATGCCAGCAGTTCCCCGGCGACTGCACTCCCCCGGTAGCCACTTGATACCTCAAGGAGCCACATGTAATTTGCTTGGTTACTCGGTTGCCGTTCATATTCCACCAGACCCGCGATATCACCATCATGTATGGAGCCAACTACTATTGTGTTTTCACCAGACCGTTTTGTCCAATCGAAAATGTATTCTTCGAGGTCACCAAAAGCGGCAGATTCCCCTTCGGAAAATTCAATGAAATTCATAAATCATCCCATCCCCAAAATGCCATCTATCAAGCAATCTTAGCCGGGGTAGGCTACGAATTCCACATGTTGCCCCACCACTGGCCACAGCGACATGGCCTCGCGCAGGTGCAGTTTGTTGCCCTGGTCAATGCCCAGCATGTTGCCGGTGCCCACCGAGGCGGTAACCCAACGCGGGTCGCTCAGCCCAGGCACGAAACGCGGCAGGCCACCGAAAGCGTCCAACCCCCCGATTCCAACCAAATAGACCCCCCGATTCGCGTTCAGCGTGCCCACCACGGCTAAAGTTGTCACATCGTGCCAGGCCACAGCGCCAATGTTGAGCAGCGAGGCGCCCACCTCCAAAGGCATTGCCAACCCGATGGGCACCCAAGCGGCGTTGCGGATGATGCCAGCCACTTGCAGGCGAGTGCCGTCAGTGTCCCGTGTCACCACCGCAATGCGAGCGCCATCCGGCGACACTCGAATGGACTCTACCCGCCTGTTGTCCAGCCAGGCTGCGCTCACCGTGACCACGTGCCCGCCCGAATCTATGGCAACGATGGTGCCGTTTTGCTCCCCGCTCCAGATGAAACCATAGACATCGGCGGTGGGCGCGAGCACGTTTTCACCCGCAAAGAGGGCGTGGTCAGACCCTGCCATGACGATTGCGCTGCTGCCCACTCGCCAGGCCACGTTTTGACTGGTTCCGTACTCGACAGCCATAGCCGTGGGGTCTTCGGGTATCGCATAGTCACCGATGGTAGGGACTAAGGCCCGACCTTTCACCTCCCAAACTTGGCCTTGGGCGAGCGCTAGGGCAGCGCCTCGGGTTTCCGCTACCATGGGCAGCGGGCCATCGGGAATGGGGATTGGCCCTTGGGCGTCAACTAGAGTGACGTCGGTGGCCCCTGGCTCGTCAAGCAGGGTGGCCGCAATTTGAGCACGCAGCAGGGCTCGGGTTTCGGCGCTGGCCTCCCGCACGCGTCCCTGCACCCGTACCAGGTAAGTCCCGTTCACACCCTGTTCGATATCTTCTAGGGCCAGGGCCAGATTTTCGGGCGCCGCCGGGGACACCACATCAAGCAGCCAGGCGGGCGGGCCGTCAAAGAGGGCGTGGATGGCGTTGGTGCGCCAGGTGGCTTGCGGGAACCAACGCACCTCAGAAACCCAGAACCGGCCATCGGTGGTGGGGCGATAGATTCTGGTATAACGATAAGCGGCCGTAAAAACTTTAGAGGGGACAATTACACCGTCCTCTAGGTCAGATATCCGCCAATTACCCGCAACCCTTTGCAAAGTGTATGGCAAAACCATGTTTTCGGGGGTTTGCAATTCCACGTATTCGCCGCCGGAATTAACCACCCCAACCACCCGGCCGGTTACCGTAGCGTGAACTATGTCAGGGTTTTCGTCCTGGCTTATCCCTAAACTCGCCACGTTGTCAATTACCACCGCCCGTGCCATCGGCAACCAACTGCGCGCCGCCTCCGGGGTGAGGTATTCCTTGGCGAGCGCGAAAGGCGCGGCAGCGGTGGGCCCGGCCTGCCCGGCCAGCAGGAACCCGCGCAACACCTCTTCGGGGCCTTGGCCGTTGGTGGGGCCTTGGGCGATCATGCCAACAGAGCCGCCCGGTAACACCTCGGCGCTGCCCGCGAAAACGGGCGAAGAGGTTGGGATGGAGACACAACCTGCGCCCAAAGCGATTACCAAAGCGGCTGCCGCTAACATTTTCGGTGTTCTAATACCCATTGTTGGCCCCCGCTAAAATGAGCTCCCGCCTGGCTTTGCGCGTCATCCCAGAATTCACAGAATTCACAGAATTGACGCTAGTTTTAGCCAATATCTCGTCTATCTCAAAACCATTAACCGGCAAAGGTGGTTGGGTAATCTGATTAGCGGCCGTGCGCGGCAACACTAGTCGGAACGAGGTGCCCATCCCAAGCACCCCCCAAACGTCCAAATTGCCCGCGTGCAACCGCGCATCCTCTTGGGAAATCGACAAACCAAGCCCGGTGCCCCCCGTCGTACGCGCCCGGCTCGGATCGGCCCGCCAGAACCGATCAAAAACGTGCGTCGCCTGCTCTTTACTAAGCCCCACCCCGTGGTCACGCACCACCACCGCCAACGCCGCGCTGTCCCCGGAAATGACCACATGCACCGGCTTGCCCTCGGCGTGGTCTATGGCGTTGGACACCAGATTCCGCAAGATGCGCTCGATCCGGCGGTTGTCAACCCGCGCGGTGCACGGCCCGGACAGCGGAATAATGTTAACGTTCACGGCTTTCTTGTGCGCTAGCGGTTCGGCATCTTGAACCACCTTATGCACCAACGCCACAACATCAACTTCCTCGGTTTCCAGCGAGGCCGCCCCGGCATCAAAACGGGAGATTTCAAGAAGATCCGCTAACAGAACCTCAAAACGGTCTATTTGGGATTGCAACAATTCGGCACTGCGAGCCGACCCCGCATCTAATTGGGCCCGGGAATCGTAAATTAATTCTGACGCCATGCTGATGGTGGTGAGCGGGGTGCGTAATTCGTGGGAAACGTCGGAAACAAAACGCCGTTGCGCCACGGAAAGCTTTTCTAATTGCTCGATCTGAGTTTCCAGCGAAGCGGCCATATCGTTGAAAGACCTCGCCAAAACGGTCATTTCATCTTGCCCGCGCACTGGCATACGTTCCTCAAGGTTGCCTTGCGCCAGCCGGGAAGCCGTCGCAGCGGCCCGCTGGATAGGCGTCACAGCCTGCCTGGTCACCAAAAAGGTGAGCGCGCCCACGGCCCCCAGAATAACCATTG
>JAITCS010000030.1 GCA_031282935.1 Cellulomonadaceae bacterium | reverse complement strand
CCGTGCAAAAAGCCCAAAACTTTAAGGGCACCCTGCTCAGGCTTATCGGTTTCTTGGGCCCCGAAAAAAACCGTTTCATTTTGATGTTGGCCATGATCGCCTGTGGGGTAACTTTATCGGTAATCGGCCCGCGCATTTTGGGGAGTGCCACAAACGTTTTGTTTGAGGGATTTGTGGGCAGAATGTTAGGCCAAATGGGGGTGCCACCCGGCACTCCAGCCTCCACGGTAGTGGAAATGCTGCGCGGTCAAGGCCAAGAACAAATGGCCAACATGCTTTCCGCCATGCCAAACGTGGTAGCCGGAAGCAGCATTGACTTCCATGCCCTCGGTCGTATTCTGGCCGGGGTGATTGGGCTTTACCTGCTGTCTTTCCTGTTCAACTGGATGGGCAACCGCATAATGACCAGGGCAGTTCAGAACACCATGTTGCGCCTGCGGCAACAAGTGGAATTCAAGTTGCACCGCGTGCCATTAAGCTACATTGATTCCCAAGAACGCGGCGAAATCCTCTCACGTGTTACGAACGATATTGACAATGTGGCCCAAACCATGACGCAAAGTTTTGCGGAACTTTTCCGCAATATCCTTATGGTTGTCGGCGTGCTGATAATGATGTTCACCATCAACTGGCAATTAGCGCTTATCGCGTTAGTGACAGTGCCATTGGCGGCCTTCTTTACCATGCAGATTGCGAAACGGTCACAGCCGCAATTCGTGGAACAATGGGCGTCAACCGGGCGCCTCAACTCCCATGTGGAGGAAATGTTCACCGGGCAATCCTTGGTTAAGGTTTATGGGCAACGCGCCGCTTCGGCAGCCAAGTTCCAGGTCGAGAACGAATCCTTATACGAATCTGCGCAAAAAGCGCAAGCGATCTCTGGAACCATCATGCCCACTATGGGTTTTGTCGGGAACCTGAATTATGTGATCATCGCGGTTGTTGGTGGCCTCAAAGTGGCCAGTGGTGGGCTTACCATCGGCGGTATTCAGGCCTTTATCCAATACTCGCGGCAGTTCACGCAGCCGATCTCTCAGATCGCCGCCATGATGAACATGCTGCAATCTGGGGTGGCTTCTGCCGAGCGCGTCTTTGAGTTGCTAGATGCTCCCGATCAGGTCTTGGAGGCCGAGAACCCAACCCGGCTAGAAAACGTGCGCGGTCGCGTGGAGTTTGATGACGTTTCATTCTCATATTCGCCTGATAAACCACTGATTGAGAACCTGAATCTTGTTGCTGAGCCGGGTGAAACCATTGCCATTGTTGGGCCTACGGGCGCCGGCAAAACCACGTTGGTGAACCTGATTATGCGATTCTACGACGTCAATAGTGGCCGTATTCTGCTTGATGGCGTGGATATTCGGGATATGACTAGGTATGATCTGCGCTCCCGAATTGGCATGGTTTTGCAAGACACCTGGCTATTTAGAGGCACGATTGAAGACAACTTGAAGTACGGGGTAAAGCGACCTATTTCGGAAGAAGAGTTCTTGGCCGCGACTAAAGCTTGCCACGTTGACTCCTTTGTGCGCACCTTACCCGACGGCTACAAAACTAAACTCGACGGCGAGGGAGCCTCCTTATCGGCCGGGGAAAAGCAACTGCTAACCATTTGCCGCGCTTTCTTGGCTGACCCAGAAATCCTTATCCTAGACGAGGCTACATCTTCGGTGGACACCCGCACAGAAGTGTTGGTGCAGCAAGCGATGAACGCCTTGCGTTCCGGGCGTACTTCTTTCGCTATCGCGCACAGACTATCAACCATTCGGGATGCCGACAAGATTGTGGTGATGGCAAACGGCCACATCGTCGAAGTCGGTAACCATAACGAACTGCTTGAGCAAGGCGGCGCTTACGCCCGCTTGTACCAATCTCAATTCGAGGCCGCCGTTCTGGACGAAGCGGCCGTGGAGGTTGACCCCGCAAACGCCATCGTGGCGCAGGTAATGGCGAATCGAAATCGGCGCGATGCTGGACAGGTGCCCATAGTTATAGGTAGAGTGCCCATCACGGGTCGAGTGCCAATAATTACAGGCAGGGTGCCCATAACCTCAAAGAAACGCTAGGAACACGGGAACCAAATTGAGCAACTTCACCGCCCCTGCCAGCACTTATGAACTTGACACCACCTACGCGCCCCGCCGCGCCTCCGCAACAGTCACGGTGTTGGGCGCAGACGGGCAACCTCTGGCTAACACTCCGGTAACAGTTGCGCAGTTGCAACACGAATTCCTGTTCGGCAATATCGGATTTGAATTAGTTGATTGGATAAACAATTACCAATTCAGTAAGGATAACCCGGACAGGCCGGGGCGGCGCCACAATTTGGCTCTCGACCCCGAATACGACGAAAAGCTGGCGCAGCGTTGGCTGGAGGTGTTCAACCAAGCGACCCTCCCATTCTATTGGGGCAGTTTTGAGCCGTTTGAGGGGCAAACCCGCACAGTGGAATTGCAGAACGCTGCCAGGTGGTTCCGCGAGCGAGGCGTTGTACCCAAAGGCCACCCCCTTGTTTGGCACACCGTCCAACCGAGCTGGCTCATGGACAAGCCCGCCGCTGAGGTGCCAGGCCTGTTACGAAATCGGGTTAAGCGTGAGGTGACCGATTTCACCGGCCTGGTTGACATTTGGGACGCCATAAACGAAGTAGTTATCATGCCGGTTTTTGCCAACGGCGACAACGCGATCACCCCACTCGCGCGCCAAGTCGGCCGCATAGACATGGTGCGGCGCGCTTTCGAGGACGCCCGCGAAGCGAACCCGAATATCACCCTCATTCTAAACGACTTTGACATGTCCACGGCTTACGAATGTCTTATCGAAGGCGTTTTGGAGGCTGGGATTCAAATTGATAAGTTGGGTTTGCAAAGCCATCAACACAAAGGCTATTGGGGTAAAGAATGGACTGAGAATGTCCTTGACCGCTTTGGGCGTTACAACATCCCGATTCACTTTACTGAAACCACTCTGCTTTCCGGCGACGTGATGCCCCCAGAGTTTATTGACCTCAATGACTATAAGGTTGAAGATTGGCCGTCCACCCCGGAAGGGGAGGCGCGTCAGGCCGACGAAATCGAGGAATGGTATCGCACCCTGGCCTCCCACCCGCTGGTCGAGGCCATCACCTATTGGGGCATGGGAGACCGTGCCATGTGGCTCGGGGCGCCCGGTGGCCTGTTGCGCAAGGACGGTTCCCCCAAGCCCGCTTTTGAGCGGTTGCGGGAGCTGATCAAGGATGAGTGGTGGTACAAGCCGACCACTGTGGTAACTGACGCGAACGGTCAAGTGACGGTGTCCGGCTGGAAAGGCGCTTACCAGATCACCGCCCCCGATGGCGCAGTAACTGGTGTAACCCTTTCTTGAGTTCAGCTTTATGCCCGTCATTCTAATTGCTGATAAAGATGACCCTCGCTTAACTGATTACACGCAATTAACTGATATTGGGCTGCGCTCAATTAGGGAACCCGCTGAGGGCCTTTACATGGCCGAGTCGGTGACTGTGCTAGAGCGCGCCCTCCAAGGCGGCCACCAGATCAGGTCGGTTTTGACTAGTGCGCGCTGGCTCCCGAAACTAACGGAGCTATTAGCGCAGTTCGAGGCAGACCCGCCTATTTACCTGGGCACTGATGAAGTAATAACTCCGCTCACCGGGTTTAAAGTTCATCGCGGAATAATTGCCGCCATGCACCGCCCAATTCTGCCTTCCGTTGCGAACCTTATCGCCAACGCGAATCGGGTGGCCGTGCTAGAGGACCTGGTTGACCACACTAATGTCGGCGCCATATTCCGTTCCGCCGCCGCCTTTGGCGTGGATGCGGTGCTGGTGACGCCAAGGTGCGCTGACCCGTTGTACCGCCGAGCAGTGCGGGTGAGCATGGGCACTGTGTTTCAAGTGCCGTGGACGCGCTTGGAAACCTGGCCTGGGGGAATGAGGGAACTTCAGGAGGCAGGGTTTGTCGTGGCGGCCTTGACCCTGGCCGAAAACGCTATTTCGATTGACGATTTGACGGCAGCGCCACCTGGGCGACTCGCCTTACTGTTCGGCGCCGAAGGGCATGGCCTGCTCCCGGCCACCCAAGTGGAAGCCGATTTGGCCGTGACCATCCCGATGGCTTGGGGGGTGGACTCCCTGAACGTGGCCGCCGCCAGCGCCGTCGCTTTCTTTGCCACCCGGCCCGGCGTTCCAGCTTAGGCGCGTTTCACGGCAGGTGGGGTTAGTCGTATG
>JAITCS010000015.1 GCA_031282935.1 Cellulomonadaceae bacterium | reverse complement strand
CAACTTTGGGGCGACTGCACGCGATCACCGGAACGGTGGTACACGGCGACCATCGGGGTCGGGAGCTTGGATTCCCCACGGCGAACCTGGCGGAGATCACCGGCGCCGTCCCAGCCGATGGCGTTTATGCAGGCTGGCTCACCGCGTCGGTTCCAGCGGCGGCAGATAACGCGGCGGATATGGCGGCAGATAACGCAGCAGAAAACACCGCAGCCGATGGCGCTCAAGCGGCGACGGAGCTGCGTCTTCCGGCGGCAATTTCCATCGGCACCAACCCAACCTTCCTCGATGGCCGCCAGCGCCGTGTCGAAGCCTATGTATTGGGTCGCACCGACCTCGATCTTTACGGCCAGCAGGTGCGGCTCGAATTTCTCAAGCAGGTGCGCCCCACCGAGAAGTTCGACTCGGTTGCCGCGCTGATCGAGCAAATGCGCCAAGATGTCGCCCAGATCGCGGCCCTCACCCAGCCAATGTGAACCAACTAGCGCCCACGCCACGGCCAAGCTGCGCGCATCGTTTGCGAATCCCGCCGGTTTATACAAAGATTGACTTTATGCGTAAAGCCAAGATCGTGTGCACCATTGGACCGGCGACCTCAAGCCCGGAGAAACTTCGTGAATTGATTGACGCCGGGATGGACGTGGCGCGAATTAACCGCAGCCACGGCTCGTTTGAGGAGCACGAGGCGGTGTACAACAACGTGCGCGCCGCCGCCGCAGACAGCGGGCGCAACGTCGCGATCATGGTTGACCTCCAAGGCCCCAAGATTCGCCTCGGCAAGTTCGCCGAGGATCGCAAGTATTACCTGAACGAGGGTGACAAGTTCACCATCACCACGCGCGATCTCGAAGGCAACCAGGAGATCGTTTCCACCACCCACAAGGGTTTGGCTGATGATGCCAAGGTGGGCGACCCGCTGCTGATTGACGACGGCAAGGTGCGCGTGCGCGTCACCAACGTGAACAAAGAGACCGGCGATGTCGAAACGGTGGTTGAGATTCCGGGGCCGGTGTCCAACAACAAGGGCATCAATCTTCCGGGCGCAGCGGTTTCCGTGCCTGCGATGTCCGAAAAAGACATTGAGGATCTGCGCTGGGCGCTCCGCATGGGTGCCGATTTCATTGCACTGAGCTTCGTGCGTAACTCCAAAGACTACGATGATGTGCGCAAGGTCATGGACGAAGAAGGCATCGTGGTGCCGGTCATCGCCAAGATCGAGAAGCCGCAAGCCATCGAAAACCTTGAAGAGGTAATCGCAGCTTTCGATGCGTTCATGGTGGCTCGTGGCGACCTCGCCGTTGAAATGCCGCTGGAAGAGGTGCCGCTCATCCAGAAGCGCATCATCGAACTGGCCCGCCGCAACGCCAAGCCCGTTATCGTTGCCACCCAGGTGCTCGAATCCATGACCAACAACCCGCGCCCAACCCGCGCGGAGGCCTCCGACTGCGCCAACGCCGTGCTTGACGGCGCCGACGCGGTCATGCTCTCGGGCGAAACCTCTGTTGGTGACTTCCCGATCCAGACCGTTGAGACCATGGCCTCAATTATCGAAGCGACCGAGAAGCTCGGTGCCGACCGCATTGCGCCGCTCGGCTCCCGCCCGCACACCCGTTCCGGTGTTATCACCAACTCGGCCATGACCGTGGGTGAGGAACTAGGCGCCAAATACTTTGTGACTTTCACTCAGTCCGGTGACTCCGCCCGCAGAATGTCGCGCTTGCGTTCCAACATTCCGCTGCTGGCTTTCACCCCGGACGAAAAGACCCGCAAGGAGTTGGCGCTCGACTGGGGCGTGCAGGCTTACCTGATCCCGCAGGTTGGCTCCGTTGACGCGATGATCGGCATGGTTGACACCACCTTGCAGCAGAACTCCTTGGCCGAACCAGGCGACCGCGTGGTTATCGTTTCCGGTGCCCCGGTTGGCGTTCCTGGTTCCACCAACTCGATTTTGGTACACAAGGTCGGCTCAATGGACACCGGTCGCCGGTAAATTATATTCGACACTCGCGCTAACATAATTCAATTCTCAAGCAGGATTGGGGTATAGTAGTGTAGAGAGCCTCAGTGGCGACAGCGTTGAACAGCGCACCTCCGGTGCGACGCATAGACGCGCAACACTGAGGCACAACCGTTGCCTCACGGCAACAAGCCTCAGTGGCGACAAGACGTGCTACACTGAGGCACAACCGTTGCCTCACGGCAACAAGCCTCAGTGGCGGAATGGCAGACGCGCTCGACTCAAAATCGAGTTCCGAGAGGAGTGTGGGTTCGACTCCCACCTGAGGCACTTGTGCAATGGCGCGCCGCTGGCGCGACCAATTATCGGAATGTATCCAAAAGATCACTCGCCACCGCACTTTCATGTCAAGTTCAATGAATATATTGCATCGTTTAGAGTTGATGATGGCGAACTCTTAACTGGCAGCCTTCCCCGTAAGCAGTTGCGCCTAGTTCAGGCATGGTGGGAACTGCGTGAAGAAGAAATTAAAGCTGCTTGGCAGCGTGCCGCAAATGAAACAAATCCCGGTAAAATCGAACCAATCAAATAGGGAGTGCAACCGTGAATATTGAGTATTGCCCGCCAGCAATTACCCATGTGAAGCCGCTGGAGGGGCGAACCGTAGAATTGAGATATGAGACCGGGCTTATCGGCAAAGTTGATCTAGCTCCGTTAATCGCTAGTGGGCCAATTTGGAGCCGCGTTAGGTCTGATGATGACTTCTTTAGGAAGGTTCAGATTGATGCTTTCGGGTCGCTCTGCTGGCCGGACGAATCAGATATCGCGCCGGAGCACCTCTATGGAGCGATTACTGCTCCCGCAGCGGTTTCAGCATAGTAGAAATTAGCTCCCGCCATGCTCGGTTCGGGGTTGGATGCGAGTTGGCGCGAATAAAGGCTTTTTTGCACTTGAGATAGCATATTCGCGTGGC
This sequence comes from Cellulomonadaceae bacterium, assembly GCA_031282935.1. Taxonomy (GTDB): domain Bacteria; phylum Actinomycetota; class Actinomycetes; order Actinomycetales; family Cellulomonadaceae; genus Xylanimonas. The sequence continues at coordinate 1,875 of JAITCS010000015.1, read as the reverse complement.
GCACTCTAGGATGGACATTGTGACAGAGAAAGCAAAGGTGCTGCTCGATTTTAACGCCCACCTGGACACTCCCGCCCAGTTGGGCCTGAAACCCAAAAGGACGGCAGTTGTAGCCGAAGACGAAACGCTGATCCGCATGGATGTGGTCGAAACCCTGCGCGAGGCGGGCTTCGACGTAATCGGTGAGGCCGGCGATGGCGCCCAAGCAGTGAAACTCGCCACCGACCTGCAACCAGACGTCGTTGTGATGGACATCAAAATGCCAGATGTGGACGGCATTACCGCTGCGGAACAGATATCAAAGGCCGGGGTGGCTCCAGTGGTGCTGCTGACCGCCTTTTCCCAGACTTCTTTGGTGGAACGGGCCTGCGAAGCTGGCGCAATGGCCTATGTGGTAAAGCCTTTCCATCCTGCGGATTTGCTGCCCGCCGTCGAAATCGCGATTGCCGCATACCAGCGAGCCAAGGAGCGTGAGGCGGAACTCACCGACCAAATAGCCGACCTGCGGGAGCAAAACGAAGAGCTCAGCGAACGTTTTGAAACCCGAAAGCGCCTAGACCGGGCCAAAGGGCTGTTGCAAACCAAACTCGGGCTGTCAGAGCCGGAAGCGTTCCGGTGGATCCAAAAAACGGCGATGGATCAGCGCCTGACCATGCGCGAGGTATCCGACGCGGTAATCGAGCAGGTGGGCTCCGCCGAAACAAGGCAGGACGCCTAACAGTGCCCGCAACCCCGCAATTCCGCATGGTAACCGCTGCCGAGATACCGGCAGTGGTGGAGTTGAGCGGGCGCGCCCGGTTCGGTTCGGGCGCTGCGTCATTCCCTGAGGGCGACGAAGGCGCTTTAGCGCGTCACCTTTCGGCATACTTGAGCGCCGGGGGGCGCATGTATATCGCGGAAATGGACGGGGAAATCGGCGGATATGTGATTTGCCGAATTGTCAACCCGTTATTTTTTGCTGCGGAAATGTCCGTTGTTATTGACGCGATATTTGTGGCGCCGGAAATGCGGCGGCGCGGGCTCGGCCACGGCCTGATGTCGGCGGTGGCGGCGATGGCGGCCGTCGCGGGCGCGCCTTACATTTACGCGGCTCCGCCCTTAGCGGATCGCGGGATGCAACGGTTTTTGGCCCAGCTTTCTTTCGCGCCCGCTGGTGGCCATCGGATAGCGCAGACGGCTGTGCTGCTGCGAAAACTTGGGCGCGACGACCCTATCACCCAAGGAATCCAGATTCGGGCGCGTAGCAGCCGCCAACCTAACCGCGTTTCAATAGATGAGGTAATCGCGAAACGGAAACGCGCCCGAAACGGAATAACGGGCGTAACCGGGGAACAGACTTCAATTATTCAGAAAGTCTCATAAATATGGCAGGTTCGCGTTTATTGTTGCTGGATGGACATTCGATGGCATTTCGCGCTTTTTACGCTTTGCCGGATTCGATGACTACCACCACTAATCAGCCAGTAAATGCGGTTTATGGCTTTATCGCCATGCTTACTCGGTTATTGGAAACTGAGCACCCCACCCATGTTGCAGTTGCCTTTGATGCGGGCTCCCACACTTTCCGCACGGACAGGTTTCCGCAGTATAAAGGAACGCGGAGTGAAACCCCGGAAACGTTCAAGGGGCAAATCCCGCTGATTAAGGAAGTGCTGGGCGCGCTAAATATCCCCGCTTTAGAGGTTCCCGAATACGAAGCCGACGATATTTTAGCGACTTTGGCCGCGCAAGGTGCCGCTGCGGGCATGGAAGTTCTGATTTGTTCGGGGGATCGCGACACGTTTCAACTGGTGAACGATTCGATAACCGTGCTCTACCCCATAAAAGGGGTTTCGGATTTGCGCCGGATGACACCTGCTGCGGTTTATGAGAAAT
>JAITCS010000096.1 GCA_031282935.1 Cellulomonadaceae bacterium | reverse complement strand
GAACCAGCCGCCCTCCTTGCGCGAGTAGTCGCGGTACAGCATGGACGCCACCGCATCCACGCGCAGGCCGTCAATGTGGAACTCCTCGAACCAGTACGTGGCGTTGGCTACCAGGAAGTTGCGCACCTCGGTGCGCCCGAAATCGAACACGTAGGTGCCCCAGTCCGGGTGCTCGCCCAAACGCGGGTCCGGGTGCTCGTACAAAGGCGTGCCGTCGAAACGAGCCAAAGCGAAAGCGTCCTTCGGGAAGTGCGCGGGCACCCAGTCCACGATCACGCCGATGCCGGCCTGGTGCAGTTTGTCCACCAAGAACCGGAAATCGTCCGGGGTGCCAAAACGGGAAGTGGGCGCGTAATACCCGGTGACCTGGTAACCCCAAGACCCGGTGAATGGGTGCTCAGCAACCGGCATGAACTCCACATGAGTAAAGCCGAGCTTCTTGATGTAGGCCGGTAATTCCTCGGCCAATTCCCGATAATTGAGCCCAAGTTTCCAAGAGCCCAAATGCAGCTCATAAATGGAAACCGGCTTGTCCAACGGGTTCGTCGCGGCGCGCTCCGTCATCCAAGGCTCATCGCCCCACTGGTACTTGCTGTAGAACACGCGCGAGGCGGTGTCCGGGGGAACCTGCGCCCACTTGGCCATCGGGTCTGCTTTCGAGTGCCAATTCCCGTCCGGGCCCTTGATATCGTACTTGTAAAGCTCACCCTCGCCCACCTCGGGCATGAAGATTTCCCACACCCCAGAGCTGCCCAGCGCGCGCATCAGCACCGTGGGCGTCCATCTGTTGAAAGAGCCGATCAGCCGCACAGCCTGCGCGTTCGGCGCCCAAACCGCAAATGAGGTGCCCTTGACGGTGCCCAAATCGTCGGTGTACTCGTGCGGGTTCGCGCCCAGCGCCTTCCACAACTCCTCATGCCTGCCCTGACCGATCAGGTGCAGGTCGAGGTCGCCAAGCGTGGGCAGGTGACGGTACGGGTCATCCTGGGTTTGCACGTCCGTGCCGTACCGGGTTCGGATACGGTAAGCCGGAACAGCACCACCCGGCGCTGGCACCACGCCCTCGAACACCCCAGCGGCCGCGTGCGGGGCCGGGTACTCGCCGTCCTTGGTGACGATGGTCACATCATCAGCCAGCGGTCGGAACGCCCGCACCACAGCCCAATCACTGCCGTTTGGCGCCTGGAACAGGTGCGCGCCCAACACCGAGTGCGGGTCCCACGCGGTGCCCTCGGGGATGGAATAGTACGCCGACAGGTCAATGGTAGGGGGTTGCGGCGCCTCCGGGTGCGGGGCGGCAGGCGGCGGAACCGCGACACTCACAGTGGTATGCGCACCGTCCGGTTCGGCGACGCTCTGATCCAGGGCGGCGGTGGCTTGGCGGTCTGACTTGGGGCGCATACTCATGTGCTCAACTTTCCCATAATCTTGTGTTGCTTGCAGGGTATTCGGCAGCGGGGTCGGGTTGTTTGGGGTTGCAATGAGCCTAGCAATGGCGCTAAGTGGAATATGCAACCAATCTGGCCTGGAATGGCACTCGTAAATCGCCTCGTAAAGAGCTTTATCCAGCAGCAACGCGCGCAGCACTTCGTGGTCGAGGGGGGCGATTTTCTCATAAGCGGCGAGGAACGCCTGCTCGGCGGCAGCGGCCCAGTTGGGGTCGGTCGCTTTCCCTATGACGCGCGCATAATCGAAGGAGCGCAGAATACCGGCTACGTCGCGCTCGCGGTAGTCGGGGGCGGCTCGTTCCAGGGGCGGGCGCAGGGGTTCGCCCTCGAAATCGAGCACTTTCCAGGTGCCGTTGTGTTCCAGCAGTTGGCCCAGGTGGAGGTCACCGTGGATTCTTTGGATTTCGGACGCGCTTGTGTCCGGGGCGACCCTGGTTTCGGCCAGGTGTTTGTTGGATAGGTGCGCAAGCAGGTGCCCATAACTTTCGAGGATGGGCGGGCCGTATCCGGCTAAGGCGGGAACGGCAGCCAGCGCGTGCCTAGCCCGCGTTTCCAGCCCGTGAACCCACGCGGCGGGGGAGGGCGCGGCGGCGGTGGGCAGCGCTTCCTTTAACGCCTGATGGAGTTCGGCGATGGTGGTGCCGAGGGCGGCTGCTTGGGCGGTGAAAGGTTGCCCGGCCTGCGCGGTTTTCGCCGCCAGTTCAAAGCCGTCGTGAGCCTGGGGCACCAATTCCGACAGGATTGCCAAGTCTGTGGCTCCGAATCCAGGCAGTCGGACGGCGAAATCTTTTACGACGCGCGGCACCCCTTCGAAGCCCACCTGTTCCAGGGCAAGCGGAACTGCGACGTCGGGATGGGCGCCTGGCACTAGGGTACGCAGCACTTTGAGGATGGTGCCGTCAGGCGCGCCGGGCAACCTTAGATTCGGAAAGAAAATTGAGGAGTTGGACTGTTCTCCCTTGAGCGCGTGGGCACCCTCTAGCGCCAGTTTGCCGTCGGGGCCGCCATACTCCTGGCCCAAATCGAGCAGTTTGACGAAGGCCCGGAATCCGGCTGGGCTGGTCGTCGCATCGAGAAAAGGCGTATCCGAAGCGGCAGCGGTATCCGAACGAGCGGCGGTATCCGAAGCGGTAGCGGTCTCCGAAGCGGCGGCGATGTCCGACAAGAAAGCTGTTTCAGATGCGGCCCGCGCAACCACGATCGGCACCTGGATTACGGCGTCGCCAACCCGCAGAAACTCCACCACCAAATCGAGCAGCTCGTCGTCGGCCCAAAAACGACCCTCCCGCCAGAGCGAGGGCCGCTGCGCGCCCGAAAACCACCGCTGCGTCATCACCCAATCCAAAAACGGGCCTTGCAGGTACTCCAAAGGCAGCCCCGAGGCTTGGCTGGGGGCGTACGTTTGGAAAGCGACAGCCACGCGCTTAGGCGGGAGTGACTTGCAGGATGTGGGCCACTCGGTGCCTGGGGTCGAAGGACACGAACGGGTGTGCTGTCCAGTCGAAGGTTTCCCCGGTGAGCAGGTCTTGCACCATGAAGTGCCCGCCAGCGGCCCCACCGGAGAACCCCAGGGCCTCCATGTTCAGGTGCAGCCAGGACTCCTGCTTGCCCCACGGGTCAAGGTTGACAACTACCAAGATCACATCATCATGGTTCGGGTCGCGCACGGGCAGGGAGGGGTCAGCCGCGAGCGCCAAATCCTCTTTGGGTATTCGTTTCGAGAACACAATGATGTTGTCGTTCTCGGCCTGGTGCAGCGTCAAATCGCGCAACTGCTGCAACGCTGGGTGTTCACGCCTTATTTCGTTGAGGCGAGTGAGCAGCCAGCGCACGCCCACCGCGTCGGCGTGCTCCCAGTTTCGAGATTTGTACTCGTACTTCTCGTTGTCAACCTGCTCCTCGACCCCGGGCCTGGGCACATTCTCGATCAACTCGTAACCGGTGTAGATGCCCCAGGTTGGCGAACCCATCGCAGCCAAAATAGCGCGCACCCCAAAACCGGCAACCCCGCCGTGTTGCAGGTACGGCGGCAGAATGTCGTGCGTGGTGGGCCAGAACGAAGGGCGCATGTTGGAACCCTCTTCACCGGAAACCTCGGCGAGGTACTCTTCGAGTTCCTGTTTGGAATTACGCCAAGTGAAATAGGTGTAAGACTGCTGGAACCCAATCTTGGCCAGGGTTTGCATCATTTCGGGTTTGGTGAACGCTTCCGAAAGGAATATCACCTCTGGGTGCTCTTTATGGACTTGCGCCAGCAGCCATTCCCAGAAATCCAGCGGTTTCGTGTGCGGGTTATCCACTCGGAAACAGGTGACCCCCAAATTAATCCAGTGGTTCACCACCCCTAAAATCGCTTCACGCAACCCTATCGGGTCTAAATCGAAATAGAGCGGGTAAATGTCCTGGTATTTCTTGGGCGGGTTTTCCGCATAAGCAATCGAGCCATCGGCGCGGGTCTTGAACCATTGCGGGTGTTCGCGCACCCACGGGTGATCCGGGGAGCACTGCAAAGCCAGGTCAAGCGCGACCTCCATGCCCAATTCCCTGGCCCGGTTCACAAATGACCGGAAATCATCCTCGGTGCCCAAATCGGGGTGAATGGCGTCATGCCCACCCTGATCCGAACCGATAGCGTAAGGGCTGCCCGGGTCGCCCCAATTAGAGGTGAGGGAATTGTTCTTTCCCTTTCTAAATTGGGTGCCAATGGGATGAATTGGGGTCAAATAAATTACGTCAAAACCCATTTTGGCGATATCGGGCAGCCGCCCCTGAGCGGTGTGGAAGTTGCCAGATATCCAGTTACCCCACTCGTCCTGCCAAGCTCCCTCCGAACGCGGGAAAATCTCATACCACGCGCCGAACAAGGCCCGCCGCCGGGAAACTCGCAACGGATAACGCGCGCTCGTGGAAACCAAATCGCGCAGCGGCGACTCCCGCAAAACCTGCTGCACCGTCGCGGAGGACAGCGCGGCAAACCTTGAATCCAGCGACCGATGCTCATCGTTGGCCACGTTCAGAGCGTCCTGCAGCACGCCCTGGGAGCGCGGAGAACGGTCGGTGCCATCGCGCAAAATCCGCTCAAAAAGCAGCCGACCCTCATCCAACATCAACTGCTGATCCAGACCCGCCTCGAACTTGATCCGCGCGTCATGAAGCCAAGTGGCGTACGGATCACTCCACGCCTCAACCGCGAAACTCCAATCGCCCATACCATCGGGCTGTAAAAACCCCTCCCAAACGTCTAAACCCGGCTTGATGTCGTGCATGGGCGCGCGCTGGTGTACCGAGGCGTCCGGCCCATAAAGCACCGCCGTGGCGTTCACCGCGTCATGCCCCTCGCGGAAAACGTTGGCCCGAATCGGCACCACCTCGCCCACCGCCGCCTTGGCAGGCCACCGGCCGCCCTCAAAGACCGGGGAAAGGTTGAGCACCGGAATGCGCCCAATCGGGGCTGCCGGAGTTGCCAGCGGGGGCACTTTCGCGTCCACTACCACAGGTGTCAGGGCAGCAGTTGGCCCAGGATGAACGTTATCGTCGTGGCTCTGCCAGCCGTCATGGGTGCTCACACGTTATAACGTAGCTACCGTTTGGGGTTTTCGCAGCTTATGACTGCGAATCTTGCAGAAATTCGACCACTTCTTCGACCGAGGCGGCCACCGCCGCGACGGCGTCCACGATTTCGGCCTGCATATCGGCGTCCGTGGCCGCCCCGTCGTAATCAAACTCGGCCTGGCCAACCCCGGCGCCATTGGCTGCGCCTCCCACGGACTCGCCTCCCTCTGAATCTCCGCCCCCGAAATCGGCGCCAGAAAGTTCGGTATCAGATGGCTCAGCAATAAGCTCGTCCGGCGCAGCTAAAGTTGGCGCCGCCCCCAGCTCATCATCGGTAAAGTCAAGCGTCAGCAATGTAAGGGTGGCACCCTCGATGCCGACCTCGCCCTGCGCAGACACCGCATCGGCGATGTCAGCAGCCACCTGCTCGGCCAGCTCTATCGCTTCGGCCTCTATAGCCTCGGCGTCCAGTTCGGCGGCGGCCTCATTTTCGGCCATGATTT
>JAITCS010000106.1 GCA_031282935.1 Cellulomonadaceae bacterium | reverse complement strand
ACTTTGTTTGGATGTCCGCGAGCCGAGCCTTTTCGCTCAAAGAGCGGATAATCCCCGAGAGTGAAGTGCCCGAGGCTGTTTTGGCGGCGATTCGCTCCGGCAACTAGCAAGTCGCAAGCTTAAGCGCTCTGAAGCGACTAACCTAAGCGCTCCAGTGGCCAACCTAAGCGCTCCGGCGGCGAACTCAGAAATCTCAGCGCTGCGGTGCCTTTGGCGCTGATTGAACGTCTGGGGGTGTTGTGAATGGCCTTAATCGCCCAGGTTGAGCCATTCTTTACCGACACGTTGCGCGGCAACACCCCCACGGGCGCGCAAGGGTGTTGGCTAGAGTAATGGATCCTCGTCTAGCGGCTCTTGACCTGCCGCCATACCTAGCTGACTGCCTGGAAAACGCTAAATCTATTACGATCCCCGAAACCCGCGAGGAATTATACAAACTCTCCCTCGGCCCTAACCAGGGTGATGTTTTCAATGTAGCTTTTGATGTGCCGGGGCAAGGCTATGTCAAAGAGGCCGATGTTGTCCGCTGTAAAAACGGGCTTTCGGTGAATTATGTCGAGGACTATTTGCGCCGCCGCGACCCGGACTGTATGCGCATTGGCGATGATTTGCCTAGTGATAAACCGCGTTTCCGTGATGATTACGGGCCATTCGCCCCGGTGAAGAAGGAAACCCTGGAATGGCTGAAAGGGCAACATCTGATAGTGGTGCCTTTCAAAGCGGGCGGTTTGGTTTATGGTTATCCCTCTTTAGCGATTGTTCCGAAGAATTGTGGCTTCTTCGCGCTCGGGTTAGTGGATTTGCAAGGTTTTTGCACTTTCGAGGAATTGGGGCCGTTCAAGCCGCGCTCCATCTTGTATCTGGCGCCGCCCTTTAGGCAGAGTCACTTTGGTGGTAAGCAGGTGGTGGTTCACGATAGAACCCCCGATTTGCACGAGATTTTTGCATACAACCTCTATCCCGGCCCCTCCGCAAAGAAGGGCGTGTTCTCGGCACTTTTGGATATCGGCGAGCATGAAGGCTGGCTTACCACGCACGCATCCTCGGTTCGTGTTACCACCCCTTATGAGAACGAAACCGTGATCATGCACGAGGGCGCCTCGGGCGGTGGCAAGTCCGAAATGACCCAGGTTATTCACCGCGAGGACGATGGTCGCGTCAAGGTGGGCACTAACGTGGTCACTGGCGAGGAATACTTCATCACTTTGTCGGAGGCCTCTAAACTTGAGCCGGTTACTGATGATATGACTTTGGTTTATCCGTCAATCCAAAACCCTGGTTCCGGTTTGATTTCGGTAGCAGACGCTGAGGACGGCTGGTTTATTCGCGTGGACGGATTGACTCATTACGGTGAGGATCCGTTGCTGGAACGCGAAATCATTCACCCGGAAAAGCCGTTGTTGTTCTTTAACATTGAAGGCCATGTGGGCGCTACCGCTTTGCCTTGGGAACACGTTAAAGGCCCTGACGGCAAGCCGTGCTCGAACCCGCGCGTGGTCATTTCCCGCGACCAGATCAAAGGCATCATTAACGAGCCGCAAGAGGTTGACGTGCGCACTTTCGGGGTGCGGATGCCGCCCTCAACCTCAACCAAACCGACTTACGGCATTATGGGGCTGATGCACATCGTGCCCCCGTCCTTGGCCTGGCTGTGGCGGTTGGTCACCCCGCGCGGCGACAAGAACCCGTCCATTGAGGCGACCGGCGCTGAGGCTGAGGTGATCGCGAAGGGCGGCATGGTCGCTGAGGGCGTTGGGTCGTTCTGGCCGTTCAGCACCGGCACCAAGGTGGGCGCCGCGAACCTGCTGCTAGAGCAGATCGTTAACGCGCCACGCACCCGCTACGTTTTGACCCCGAATCAGCACATCGGGGCGTACAACGTCGGCTTTGCGGCCGAATGGTTGACACGGGAATACCTGGCGCGCCGTGGCCAAGGCCAGGTTCGCATGGACGCGCTCGAACCGGCTCGGTTCCCACTGTTCGGCTACGCCATGAAAGAGATGAAGATTGACGGCCAGCAGATCAGGCCAACGCTGTTGCAACCCAATCTCCAATCAAAGGTCGGTAACGCGGCTTATGACGAGGGCGCAAAGATTATCAACGATTTCTTTAAGGCTGAATTGCCGCAGTATTTGACTGATGAACTTTCGCCTTTGGGCCGAAAGATCATCGAAACCTGCCTCAATGACGGCACGCTTGAGGACTACTTGGCCTTGACCCCATTGGTGCTCTAGGCGATTTACCAGTTTTGATGTTCTTGGTGCCCCCGCCCTTTTGGGCGGGGGCACTTTGAGAAACCGCCACGTTGCGGCGAGTGGATAACACCCACATTTGGGAGCGGTGATAGCGTATGAACATGGCAATGAGTAGCGCCGCCCGAGGCGACCTGATGCGGCTGTCGAACCTGTTTGTGCGCACCTTGCGCGAGGACCCCGCCGACGCTGAGGTGGATTCGCACAAACTCCTGGTGCGGGCGGGGTACATTCGGCGTGCGGCGCCGGGCATCTACACTTGGTTGCCGCTTGGGCTGAAGGTTTTGGCTCGGATCGAAAAGATTGTGCGCCAAGAGATGGACGCCATTGGCGCCCAAGAGGTGCATTTCCCAGCGCTGTTGCCGCGCGAGCCGTACGAGGTCACTGGGCGGTGGGATGAGTACGGGCCAACGCTGTTTCGGCTGCAAGATAGGAAAAAGGCCGATTACCTGTTAGCGCCCACCCACGAGGAAATGTTCACCCTTTTGGTGAAGGATTTATACACCAGTTACAAAGATTTGCCAGTTACGCTATACCAGATTCAGACCAAATATCGGGATGAAGCGCGGCCTCGGGCGGGTTTGATTCGGGGCCGGGAATTCATTATGAAGGATTCCTATTCTTTCGATATTGACGATGCGGGTTTGGACGTCAGCTATCAGAAACATCGGGAAGCCTACGAAAAGATATTTCAGCGTTTAGGTTTGGAATATGTGATAGTTTCGGCAATGTCCGGGGCAATGGGCGGCTCGCGTTCCGAAGAGTTTTTATCGCCGTCGCCTATCGGGGAAGACACTTTCGTAAAATCTCCGGGCGGATATGCGGCAAACGCTGAGGCGGTAACCACGGTGGTGCCCGCCGCCCTCACGGAGTCGGAAATCGCAGGCCTGCCCGCCCCTGAGGTCAAAGCGACGCCGGGTGCCGCTTCCATCGCCGACCTAGTGGCTTTCGCCAACGCCAATTACCCCCGCGCAGGTAAGTCTTGGGAGGCCACCGACACCCTCAAGAACGTCGTGTTTATGGTCGAAACCCCGCCGCAGCCTGGCCAGCCCGCAGGGGCCAAAGTGGTCGAGTTTCCACTGGTGATCGGAATCCCAGGAGACCGTGAAATTGACCCCAAGCGCCTGGAAGCGGCGCTCGCCCCCGCCGCAGTGCGTCCAGCCGAGGCTGCCGACTTTGCGAAGTATCCGGCCCTTGTGCGCGGGTTCATCGGCCCGCAAGCGATTGGCCCGCAGGGCGCGAAACTCGCTGAACCGGGGCAATTTGGGCTTTCCGCTATTCCATATCTGGTTGACCCTCGGGTGGTGGCCGGAACCGCCTGGATTTCGGGTGCGAACCTGGCTGACCAGCACGTGTTTGGGCTGGTGGCGGGCCGGGACTTCACTGCGGACGGCACGATTGAGGCCGCCGAGGTCAAGCCTGGCGATCCGGCGCCAGACGGTTCGGGGCCGCTGGAGTTGGCGCGCGGCATCGAGATGGGGCACATTTTCCAGCTTGGGCAGAAGTACGCCAAGGCGTTGGGCTTGAACGTTTTGGATGAGAACGGCAAGGCGCGCACTGTCACCATGGGAAGTTACGGCATTGGGGTCACGCGCGCGCTGGCGGCTTTGGCCGAGGCGAACCATGATGATAAGGGGTTGGCTTGGCCGGTGCATTTGGCTCCCGCGCAGGTACATTTGATCGCCACAGGTAAGGGCACCGAGGTTTTTGACGCAGCAAATAGTTTAGCCGATGAACTAATAGCGGCAGGGCTTGACGTCATTTACGATGACCGTCCGAAAGTGTCGCCTGGGGTTAAGTTCGCTGACGCCGAATTGCTTGGTGTGCCCGTCATTGTGGTGGTGGGGCGCGGCCTGAAAGATGGCCTGGTTGAAGTGCGTCTGCGTGCCGGTGCTGGCGCCGAAGTGCCGTTGTCCGAGGTTCTCACCGCCGTCCAGTCTTTACTGACGTAGCGTTTAGCGCGGCTTAATTTTCTGGGTGGTGCGCGGAACTTTGTGCCGTGGCGACTGCCGAAACACCAAACTGACGGAGGCACTTGGGTGACAAAGGCTGGGCGGTACGCGGCCCTCGATTGCGGCACAAACACGATTCGGCTGTATGTGGCTGATGTCGCCGACGACGGGAGCGTCACGCCGCTGACGCGGCAGACCGAAATCGTGCGGCTCGGGCAAGGCGTTGACGAAACAGGGGAGCTAAACCCCGAGGCGTTAGCGCGCACCCTCGCCGCCGCGACTCGATTTGGCAGCGAACTGCAAATGCTGGGGCCGGATGCGGTTCGGTTCGTGGCCACCTCGGCCACGCGGGACGCCCGGAACCGGGCCGATTTCGTGGCTGGGATCAAGGCCGCCATCGGGGTGGAGCCTGAGGTGATCGCGGGGGAGGAGGAGGCCGAACTCGCCTTCACGGGGGCGACTGCCTGGCTTGACCCTGACCAGCACCCGGGGCCGTACCTTGTGGTGGATTTGGGGGGCGGGTCCACTGAGCTGGTGCTGGGCGAATATGAGGGGTCGGACTCGGGTCTTGCTGGAGAGGCTGCGCGTCACGTTGCTGAAGCACCGCATCCTGTTGGGGGAGCAATCGGCCTGCCGAAAACCCCTGCCCACTTCTTTGGCGCCTACTCGATGGACGTCGGTTCGGTGCGCTTGACTGAGCGGCGCCTCAAATCTGACCCGCCCACGGCCGACGAAATAGCTGCCGCTCGGGCCGACGTGCGCGCGATGCTCGCCAAAGCCCAAGCGGTTGTGCCGATAGCGCAGACGCGCACAATCGTCGGCGTCGCAGGCACTGTCACCTCGCTGGCCGCCTACCACCTAGGCCTGACCCAGTTCGACCGCGACCGAGTGAACGGCCTGGCGCTACCTGCCGCCGCAGTGCGCGCAGATTGTGCCGCCATGCTCGGCATGACCAAGGCAAAGCGGCTCGCCCTCGGGTTCATGGCGCCGGGACGCGCCGACATCATCGGAGCGGGGGCGCTGATCTGGGATGAGGTGATCGCCGCTGTGGCTGAGGCGGTCGAAGGGTCAGGGCGGCCAGCGCCGGAAGTTGTAGCGAGCGACCACGACATGCTGGACGGGATAGTCGCAAAACTGGCGCGCTAACCGCAGGGCGCCAATCTTGACGCCAGCGGCGGCGCGTGCGAAACTTTAGCGCAATGCGAGCGATTGGCAATCTATGCGCTAGAGTAGGGTTGCGACGGGTTGCGCCGCGTCCCCATAGCCCAATTGGCAGAGGCAGCAGACTTAAAATCTGCCCAGTGTCGGTTCGAGTCCGACTGGGGATACCACTTTGGATAGCGTCTGTTATGCGTCCCGATTACGCAGCATAAAGAATGCCGCCAAGAAAGCCAAAAGCGCATATCCGAGCAGAACAAAGAATCCCGGCCACGGCCCCAGAACTTCCATTGCGGACATCGCTTGCGCTAACCCGCCAGTGGTATATATTTGTTCCCCAGCGACGGAGGGCAAGTATTTGTTAATGTTAATTGCCCAATTAGCGTTCGAGGCCACCAAGATAATCTGAAATATCATCGGCAATACCATCAAAACGGCCACCACTGTAAAGATGCCGCCAGCCGTAGCGCGCAATAACGCCCCAATACCAAGCGAAAACATAGCGATGGCCAGCAAGAACAGCACGGCTCCAATCAGGGCTCGCAGATGAGTGCCGTCATTGAGATTTACTTGGGTAAAGCCTTCAATATCGGCAAGAATAGGGCTCGATGCTAGCCATGCTAATGCCAAACCGGCACCAGCGATAAGGGCAGTTGTGGTTAACAAAACAACCAATTTAGCGAGCAATACTCTGCCGCGATGAGGGGCGGCTTGGAAAGTGGCTCTAATCATGCCCGAAGAGTATTCATTGGTAATCATCAGCACGCCCAAAACGGCCACAGTTAATTGCGCGAATTGCAGCCCAACGGTAACAATGTTAACCCCAGAAAGCATGGTCAGGATTCCCGAGCCCATGCCCCCACCACCGCCGGGGCCCATGCCGCCGCCCATACCGCCTTGGTTGATTCCAGTGCGCAGTAGGTAGGCGAACAGCGCTGCGAAACCGGCCATGAGCGCGATTGTCATAATTACAACCCACCAAGTGGAGCGCAGCGTCCAGAACTTGATCCACTCGGAACGGATCATGCGCCAGAAACTGACTTTTTGGCCGCTAAACGGCGAGGAATACTCCGGCAGTGCTGCGGCGGCGTTGGTGACCACTGCTGGAGCGGCTACTGGGGCTAAGGGCGCTACGGGGCGCGGAGCGACAGCGACCTGGCTCACCGGGGCTGCGGCGCGATACACAGTTTCGGTAACAACGGGTGCCCGCTTTACGGGAATCGGCGCGGGCTCATCATCCAAAATGTAATCTAGAGATAATTGGGAATCGTTATCACTCATTATTTGCCTCGCTTCACGGAGAATGGATCCGATGGATTTGCGGGAATCTCCGGCGCATTTATCGCA
>JAITCS010000088.1 GCA_031282935.1 Cellulomonadaceae bacterium | reverse complement strand
CAACAAGGCTAGCGTGAACCATGTGACGAACGCCACCGATGTCTTGGACCCCGTAAAGAATCCGCACAGCCATCCGAAAGCGACCGTGGCCGGGGTTTTTACCGCTGAAACCGGACTCGCCACTATTCGCACGCCCCTAACCTTGGCGGACATAACCCCTGGTATGGGCCTTGAAACGGCTCTAAAAATGCCACCACAGGGCGTGATAGACACCATGAAAGCCTCCGGCATGAAAGGCCGGGGCGGCGCCGGGTTCCCTGCCGGTCTGAAATGGGAATTGGCAGCCAAAGCCGAGGCGAAAGATGGCCGTCGCTTTATCATCTGCAATGCAGATGAAGGTGAACCAGGAACCTTTAAGGACCGCGTTTTGCTGAGCGAGTTGCCTGATCTTATCTTTGAAGGAATGACCATTGCTGGTTATGCGGTGGGGGCGCACGAGGGCATTGTGTATTTGCGCGGGGAATACGTCTATCTGCTAGAGCATTTGGAGGAACGTTTGGCGGATCGGCGCGCGGCTGGGCTTTTAGGAAATGATGTAGCGGGCAGTGGTTTTACTTTTGATATTCATATCTTTCTCGGCGCTGGGGCATACGTTTGCGGTGAGGAAACCGCGTTGATTGAGAGCATTGAAGGCCGCCGAGGGGAACCTCGCAACCGACCACCTTTCCCGGTTGAGAGCGGCCTTTTCGGTGAGCCTACTATCGTGAACAATGTTGAAACTTTCGGCTGGGCTTCAGCGATTTTCGCGCGCGGTCCGCAATGGTTTTCCGCCATCGGCACGGGCCAATCTACCGGGCCAAAAATGCTTTCCATTTCAGGTGATGTGCGCAAACCCGGGGTTTATGAGTTCCCGTTGGGGGTGTCCATCCGTGAGGTAATTGACGCGGCAGGCGGTGAGAATCCCAAAGCCGTAATCGTGGGCGGTGCGTCAGGCACTTGCGTTCCGGCAAGCGATTTTGATCGAGCTATTTCCTATGAGGATGTGTCCACGGGCGGTGCGATAATCGTCTTAGGGCCGTGGCGCGATTTATTGGAGGTTGCCGAAAACCTGCAATGGTTCTTCGCTAATGAATCTTGTGGACAATGTGCGCCGTGCCGGGTTGGCACCAGAAAGCTGCTTAACGGCATCAGGGATTTACGAAATGGCAATAGTTCAACCTCGAAATTAAAAGATTTGGTGAAGCTTG
The DNA here is from genome assembly GCA_031282935.1 of Cellulomonadaceae bacterium. GTDB lineage: Bacteria > Actinomycetota > Actinomycetes > Actinomycetales > Cellulomonadaceae > Xylanimonas. Next base: position 7,602 of record JAITCS010000088.1, on the reverse strand, counting down.
GGGAATCCATGGAGTTCGCCTCGAAATGCGGGTTAGGGCAGACCGCACCTTCGGTGTTTTTATCTTTAGTGCGCAGTTTTGAATCCGAGGTTTTGGGGCACATTCCGCAATGGGCGCGACAAGCCGATGCCGCCTCCGAAATTGCCGCCTCAATAGATGATGCTGACCGCGATTTCGCAATGGCCACCTCGAAAGCGGCCTCCGCAGATATGTTTATCCCCTCAGATACTCGCTCGGCTAGGGACAAGAAAAGATAAGGGCAGGAAATCTAATGACTGGTATTACGCCCCCGAAAGAAACCCCGGATACGCAATTCGATAACACCTTTGCAGCCCCGGCATATCCGCTGCTAACAAGTGCGACCCCGCGCTCCACAAAGTTTGTCGAAACGAGGCCGCAACTCGGGGCAGGCAGCCCCCGCCCGCCAAAAGGCAAAATGCACAAGCCCACCGTCATCGTCACCATTGACGGGCACAAAGTTGAGGTTCCCGTGGGCACCTCCATCCTGACTGCGGCGCAGATGTGTGGCCGCCGCATCCCCACCCTCTGCCACCACCCCGATCTGCCTGATGTGGGCGTGTGTCGAATTTGCGTGGTTGAGGTCGAGGGCCAATGGGCGCTGCAAGCCGCGTGCGCGTATCCGATTACTCGACCTATTACCATAAACACCTATTCCCGGCGGGTGCGGCAAGCGCGCACTAACGTGGTGGATTTACTTTTGTCGGAACATTACGGCGATTGCCGAACCTGCGGCCGCAGCGGTAATTGTGAATTGCAAGACCTCGCGCAAGAGTATGCCTCCGATCATAACCGATTCGGGGTGGCGGAAAGCCCAACTCGGCCCTTTGACCAATTTGGCCCTGCGCTTATTCGCGATATGAATAAGTGCGTCCACTGCACTCGATGTATTCGCACTTGCGCCGATCTGCAAAGCGTTGAGGCATTAGGCGTGCTCAATCGCGGCGACACCGTAACAATGTCCACATTCCAGCACTTGCCCATTAGCGCCACTGTTTGTGTTTCTTGTGGCCAATGCGTAAATCGCTGCCCTACTGGCGCTTTGATGGAAATGGATGACACCAACCGCGTGTGGCGGGCTTTGGAGGACCCATCAAAACATGTGGTAATCCAAGTCGCCCCGGCTCCGAGAGCCGCCTTAGGCGAAGAGTTTGGGTTGGCTCCGGGCACTCCGGTCACCTGGCAAATGACCACAGCGCTGCGAGAATTGGGTTTTGACGGCGTTTTTGACACCAGTTTCACCGCTGATTTGACGGTTATTGAAGAAGTCACCGAATTGTTAGAACGCTTGCATGAAAACCTTGTGCTGAATGACAGTTCTCGGCCTTTACCGCAATTTACCTCATGTAGCCCCGGCTGGATCAATTTCCTCGAAAAGCGTTATGGCCGATTCTTGGCGCACACTTCCAGTTGTAAATCGCCACAGCAAATGTTCGGTTCTTTAATGAAGACTTTCTATGCCGAACATGCTGGAATTGATCCCGCTAATATCTTTACCGTTTCACTCATGCCATGTACCGCGAAAAAAGGTGAGGCGGCCCGCCCTGAAATGTGCTCTTCCGGATATCGTGATGTTGATGCGGTATTGACCACCCGCGAAATTGGCCGGATGATTCGCCAAAACGGTATTCACCTGCCCCACTTGCCTGCCTCCGATTTCGATGACCCCTTCGGCACCGCTACTGGTTCCGGGGTGATTTTCGGTGTATCAGGTGGCGTGATGGAGTCCGCTTTGCGCACGGCCATTGAGATTCTCACCGGGGCGCCAGTGGAGAAACTGTTCCCCGGCGCTGAGATCACTCCAGTGCGCGGCTTCAGCGGGGTCAAAGAGGTCGAACTTACGTTACCCAAAGTGTTAGGCCAAGTGCCTCCGCTGTTGGCCCATCGTTTTAAGGACTTCGATTGGCTGCGCGGCGCTAACCTGAAACTGGCTGTGGTGCACGGCACCGCGAACGCTAAAGCGGTGATGAAAGACATCGCCGAGGGTGGAGCGTTCTCCAAGTTCCACTTCATCGAGTTTATGGCCTGCCCGGGCGGCTGCTTGGCCGGGGGCGGGCAGCCCATCCCCACCAACGCGGCGATCCGGGCGGCGCGGGCCGAGGCTTTGTATTCCGAGGATTTAGCGACCGGGAAGCGCGGGGATTCCGTGCTGGTCGGGCAACGCCGGGGCGTGCGCAAAGCCCACGAGAATACCGCCGTGATGGCCGTGTATGAGGGCTTCCTCGAAGATGGGCCTTGCGGGCACCAAAGCCATGAACTGCTGCACACCAATTATGCGGCGCGATCCACTTTCATAGATATGCAAGATGCCGGTGGCCGCCATCTGCACAATTCCACTGCCGCATATCGAGAGGCAGCCGCTAACTCAGCCCTGCAAAACGCCCAGAAATCCAGCGATAGGGTAGGTGCGGTGCGATGAGCAATTATGTGCACGGCGGTTCGGACAAGGCGATTGTTGATCTGCCGCTGGTGCCTGCCGATGAAGCGGTTACCGAGTTGCCCGATGGATCGCCTGTGACGGGTGAGGCAGTGATTTCTGGCGCTACTGCCTCGGAGGGCGATACTGGAGGCGGTGCTCATTTGCGGGTGTCCGCCGACCCCCAAGACGGCGCCCAGGGCAGTTCCGTGACCCGGCCCACCGACCAGCCTTCGTGGGTGGCAAACCGCACCGATTCGGATCGCCGAATAGGCTACTTCATTGACAAGGACGCCGGCGAGGGCAAAGGCGTGCCGAACGCGCTGGTTGATCTGGAAGCGGCACATTTGGCGATTGACACCGAAGTGCAATATGTGGGCAAGCACGTGGATCGGGATTGGGGCGAACTCAGTGACGAGGCGGTAGTTGAGCAGCTTCGAGATGGCGAGTTTCTTGCCTTTGAGGTGCCGCCCAGCAATTTCGACAATTTGGAACGGGAATACGAATTGGTTTCAGACCGCGAAGCGATTGCCGATAGCCCCGAAACTGGGGGAATCTTTGGGCTAATAAATGACGATAACATTCCGCTTGAAGTGCTGAATCACAACCCAGATTTAGTAAAAGATATTGCAGAATTGACTGGGCAATATGGCACCCATCGCAGTGCGCTTTTACCGATTTTGGAGGGGTTGCGCGATAGGCGCCACCAGATAAACGATGTCGCCATGCAGTTAGTGGCGGAACGGCTAGGCATATCTGTTGTGGATGTGGAAGGCGTGGTGACTTTCTACCACTTCTTGGGCGTGCAACCGACAGGGAAACACGTTATCCACGTTTGCCGCACAATTTCGTGCGCCTTGCAAGGGATGACTCAAGTGGTGCAGCGCTTGGAACGTGAAACCGGCATGGCGATGGATGAAACCACAGCCGATGGCCTGGTTACGCTGGAATGGGCCAACTGCATTGGTCTTTGTGACCAAGCACCCGCCATCTTGGTGGATCGAGAAGCCGTTGGGCCGGTCACCCCCGACCAAGCGGCCTCCATCATCACCATGCTCCGAGCGTGATTCGTGGCCACCGCCCCAGGGCCCAAAGAATCAAACCGCGTTAAGGCCCCAGTTAAGCAAACTCGTAAAGCTCGCGATGCGCGGCGGCGCAAGCGGCGAGTGGCTGCGGCTAATAACGACCTCACACTGGTTCAGTGGAGTGCCCTGAAACTCGCATGGAAAGGCTGCGCCTATTGCGGCTGCGATACTGACGCGCTCCAAAAGGATTGCGTGCAGCCCATCGCGCGCGGGGGTCGTTACACTGTCAGCAATGTGGTGCCAGCCTGCCGAAGCTGCAATACCTCAAAGTGCGACCAAGAGGTGACCACTTGGCTCCGTCGCAAGCGCCTTGACGAAAAACAGTTCCTCACCCGCCTAATCCAAATCTCCTCATCCCTTGATGTTGGCGTCCCACCGGATTAGCGGGTGGACACCGTCATAATCATCTGCTCAAGAGCGTAAGGCGTACTGGCTGCTCCGCCTTTGACCTCGAAGTCGGCTTTGGCCACGGCACTGATGGCAGCGGCAAGACGTTCTGGACGCCAACGTGAGAGGTCACGGTTGAGATTGCGTATCTGCCAATCTTGCATTCCGATTTCGCTGGAGGTGACCAGATGGTTGTGGACAGCGGCAACCTTGGCAAGCTGACGCATTTTCATGGCGAGGGCTCCGGTGACTTCGGGGCCTTTCATGCCCGAGGCTAGGCCCTGACGCAGCAGGGCAATCGCGCGGGCGGTATCCCCCGCGACCGCCATATCCGCGATTTGGAAAGCCGTAACCTGAATCCGACCCGAATAGTATTCGTCCACCGCTTTGGCGGTAATATCCCCAGGGATATCAGCCATTAGTTGTCTGGTTGCCGCTGCGAGTTCCCTAATGTCTGAACCTACTGCCGCCAATAGTGCCGAAACCGCTTCGGGGGCGGCCTTTCTGCGCTCATTCTTTAGCAGGTAGTGCACAAATTCGGCTTTTTGGGATTCCTTTTTGATGTCCTCACATTCCAGCACCACTGCCCCAGCCGCTGTCAATGTGTCCAGCATCTTTTTGCCGCGCACCCCCCCACCGTGTACCACAATTAGGCAGGTGTCCGGCGCGGGTGCTCGGGCGTATTCCATGAGATCTGTATCCATGGCGGCAACCGCCTCGACCCCAATAACAATAACCACCTTTGGGCCGCCAAATAGGGAGGGGGTGGCGGCCTCAAGCAACTGGCCTAGCTGATAAGTGTGCGCGCTAATCTCAACCAGTTCCGGGTCACCTAATTCGGCTCGCGCCCGCGCCAAGGCCCCTGCAGTGGCGCGTTCCCGAAAGTATTCTTGCGGACCCTTCACTAGAATCATCGGAGCATAAATGGGCTCATCCCAGCGCCGAGTCACTGCCGCTTTCCGGGCGGGCCGGGGGGTGCTCGTGGTTGAGGCGGACTTGGCCGGAGTTCTGGTGGGCATGGCTCCTACTTTAGACAGTTTAGGGTCAGTTTTCCGTTAGTGGCAGCAAAGACGGCGGTGCCGCATTGGTCGGTGCGGACATTCGTGGCGCCCACCTGCTCATAGATGTCTAGTGCCCGCTGGGTGGGGTGCCCGAACGTGTTGGCGGCGCCGACTGAGAACACGGCAACTTTCGGAGAAAGAAGCCGCGCAAGCTGCGGTGCCTGTTTGGCGGAGCCGTGATGGGCGACTTTTACGATTTCGATACTGCGCGTCCCGATGCCGCGTGTCCCGCCGCCTTGCGCAGCGATCCCTTGCGCTCCGATACCCGGACGTGTGAGCGCGGTGTTCTGGTGCAGCCAGGTCGCGAGCCGTTCTTGCCCGGCCAGTTCGAGATCTCCCAACGCTACAATGTCGAAATCGTGAATAGAGAATGCCAACACTAACGACTCATCATTCGCACGGCTGTCCTCAAAGCTCCCCGCCGCAGCGATATTGCAGGTTGAAGAGTCGTCGCCAAGGCGCTGCCATTTCACCCTGCCTACCGTTCCAGATTGTCCACTCTTCGGGGTAAGAATCGTCGCGCCTGCGTATTCGAGCGCGGCCAAGGCTCCCGTTCCTTGGTCGCACTGGTTGGGCACTAACACTGTTTTGGGCGGGTGCCCGGCCAAGGCGCCTTGCAACCCTCCGACATGGTCAGCGTGGAAATGACTCAGCACCAGGAGTTCTATTTCAGTGATGTTCAGGTCGGAAAGGCACTTACCGATTAGTGCAGGATCAGGGCCCACATCCACGACTAACGCAGCGGAGGGCCCCGACCGAATAACCATCCCATCACCCTGGGTAACATCGCAAAAGGCGACCAGCCAATCCTGCGCAATCGCCGAATCACCCCGCCGCAAGACTGTTTTAGTGCCTGCCAGCGCGACCCCAAACAAGAGCGATCCGAGAACCACCGCTGACCCACCGAGCACTAGAATGTCGCAGCGATTCGGCGCACTTAGTTGCAGCCTTCTGCGCACGGCCTTTGCTGCCTTCGGAAGTTCTTTCTTGGTGTCCGAGACTCTTTGCCTCCAGTGGTTTGGCCACCCGACCGGCTGCCAGCGCCACAACGCCACCCCGGCGCCTACCTCAAGCATCACTAGCAGTAATACTCCGCGAGCACCGCCTGGCCAGGGGATGATCGCCCATTTCAGCCCGGCGCATTTCGTGGCCACCCAGGCCAGGTATCCCGTTCCAACTGCCGCAGTTTTGGCGAGCACAGTGGCCAGTGGCGGCAGAATCGGGGCGGCTAACGTGGCACCTAAGGAAAGCAGGGTGGTGGGCGCAACCGCTGGCGTGACGGCCAAGTTAGCGAGCACGGTGGTAGCGGGTAAGCCAGTGGTGAACAGCAAAATAGTCGGCGCACAACTAGCCGCCGCAACAGTTGGAACCGCCACGAAGGGCGCGGCTTTCTCCCCCAACCAAGGCGCGATCTTGCGTGCAAGCGGCGAACTTAGTGTCATTAGGCCCGCGCTCGCGGCGCAAGAGAGCGCAAAACCGTATGACCTTGCCAGCCACGGATCCAGAATCAGCAGCACAGACGATCCAGCACAGAGTGCCGACACCGAGGAGGCTCGCCGTCCGAGAGCGGTTCCGAGAACACCAACGGCGAACATGGCGGCAGCTCGCAGCACTGCAGCTCCAGGCCGCACCAACATCACAAACCAAATACCAACAATGGCCACTACGCCGATCCGTACCCAGCGCGAGGGGCGAAATATCGTCATTATTCCCGTAAGTGACACCATAATTACGGCGAAATGCCCGCCCGAAACTGCCGTCAAATGCACTAAGCCCGAGATTCGGAAAGCATCGGACAATTCATCTGGAAGCCGTGAAGTGTCACCAATCGCCATTCCGGGTACTAACCCTGCGGCCTGCGGTGATATTGGGGCGCACACCCTAACTAATGCTTCCCGCAAGTGGTTGCTTAACCGCCAAATTGCGGTGGGTTGTTTGATGATTACTGTTTCCGTAGCAGTTATGCGGCCTAATACTTTATCGCCTGGTTTCTGGTTTGCATTAGCGCTTAATTTTCCATGTACTTGAACTTGAGCGCGGTATGGCGGCTTTTCACCAGTTACTCTTATTCGGCCCGAGTTTGGCACTTGCAATTCCCAATTATAGCCAGTACCGAATTTAGTGGGGGTTGGTTCAGATACTACAGTTCCCCATAAAGATACTGTTTCCACATTCTTTATCGCTTCGGATAATGGAGCGCTGACGTGCTGCCGCCAACTAATCCCTCCAATAAGCACTGACACTGCGGTGGCGATAAGCGCCAAATGGGCTGTTACCGACAATAGCGCTGTTCTGAGCGTTACACTCCCTAAATGACAGAGCTGCCCGCTGGTGAGCACAACGGTTCCTGCCGCACCGGCAATCACGGCGGCACCCGCAATCACAGCGGCCCCAATCCCGAGGCCGAATAGGGCGCTTTGTGCCGTGAAAACCCAGGCAGCCAAGTACAGGCAAAGGAATAGAGGTACTAGGCGAGCGTCCATTGCCGCGTCCCTTTCATTACTTGAGCCGTACTAGACAGTGATAAGTTCAGTAATGCTGGACATCACAGCCGGGCCTATTCCTTTGACCTCTTGCAGTTGGTTTATCGAAGTAAAATCACCATTAACTTGGCGATATTGGATGATTCTTTGCG
>JAITCS010000056.1 GCA_031282935.1 Cellulomonadaceae bacterium | reverse complement strand
ACATGCTCGGCGTTTTTCCGGGCATGCAACCGCTCCGCTTGCACCTGCGCGGCCACCGTGCGCTGCGCCGCCCAATCCTCAGCCATCGCCACTCCCCCGTCCGTCGCCCGATTGTGCTGCCCGAACTTGTGCTTGCAAGAACCTTTTCGCGCCAAAACCTTGTCTTGCCAAAAAACTGTCTTGCCAATGCCAAACCTACCAACAAACCACCCAAAACGCGGCCCGACCGCCGGTTGCCGCATGTTGCGCAACATGATATTATGGTTGCGTGATCAAGTCTTTCGTCCACAAAGGCTTGCGGTTGTATTACGAAACTGGCTCCAAGGCGGGAATTATCCCAGACCATGCCGCCCGACTCCGTATTCAGCTTGCTGAGTTGAACGCGGCCAGCACTGCTGAAGATATGGCGGCGCCGGGATATGAACTGCACCAGTTGAAAGGAAATATGGCAGGACGATGGGCTATTACCGTTAAAAAGAATTGGCGTCTCACATTTGATTTCTTCGATGGAGATGCGCATATCGTTGATTATGAGGATTACCACTAATGGAAAACATAGATGTCATTGGGACGATGTTTAATCCTCCGCATCCTGGGGAGGTGCTGCGCGCCACTTACCTTGATGGGTTGGGGATTAGTGTACGGAAACTCGCCGCTGCTTTGGAAGTTGCGCCCTCGACATTGGCAAGGGTGGTGAACGGCTCGGGAAGTGTCTCACCGGAAATGGCGCTTCGCCTTGAGGCGGTGTTGAATCGCAGCGCGGAAATGTGGTTGCGGCTCCAAGAGAACTATGACCTCTGGCACGCCCGCCAAAACGCTGAAACGTTCGCACTCCGACCACTGCCAGAGCTAGCGCTTGCAGCCGCCTAAGGTGGGTGGTTTTGTCGGGGTGAGCACCTGCCCACTGGAAATTAGTTAGTTGCTCAACCACGACCGCGGCCTGCCAGAGCCTCATCTAGGGTCATATAGACGCCATGCCGGTTAGTCATGGTTCTTTCATCGGTATAGAACTCGACGGTATCGCCACTAAATATCTCATCGAATCGGTCAGCATTTGCCTCGTATTATAAGGCGCGCTCACATTCGGTCATCGTATCTAGGTCATCATCGGTCAAAGTGGTGACATCTCTTCGCTGCTGCCCGCAAACCTCGCATTTAATCATCATTGCTCCTTTCACTTCGCAGGTATGGCTGTTATCGGCCTGGCCGTACCATTGTTGTAGTTAAACATTACCGTCCAACGCGTGCCGCCACCGCGCTCAGGCTTCAATCAAAGCGAGGTCTGCGGCGAAACCTCCGGGGTTTCGGCGACTGACGCAGACCGAGAGGAGAATCCGCTCGCGGATTCTACCGAGGGCCAGGAGGGAATAGGGAGCGCAGCGACCACCACAGGCTCAACCGCCGGGTGGGCGCGTCAACCGCCGGGGTTTCGGTGAGTGGGGTGGTTTCGACCAGGCTCAACCTCCGGGGGCTGGGTGGTTTCGACCAGGCTCAACCACCGGCGGGGGGGCGGGGGTGGGGGTTAGGTTACGTGGGAGAGGAATTGCTGGAACCGGGGGTGCATGGGGTTGTCGAGAATCTCGGGCGGGCCGCTTTCTACCACCACACCACCATCCATGAACACCACTTGACTTGCCACGCGACGCGCAAACCCGATTTCGTGGGTCACAATAATCATGGTCATGCCTTGGGCGGCCAGGTTCTGCATGACCGCCAGCACCTCGCCCACCAGCTCGGGGTCGAGCGCTGAGGTGGGCTCGTCAAAAAGCATCAGTTTCGGTTTCATGGCTAGAGCGCGGGCGATAGCCACCCGTTGTTGCTGCCCGCCGCTGAGTTGGGAGGGGTAATGGTCGGCGCGGTCACTGAGGCCCACTTGACCAAGTTGGGTCAAAGCGTCAATCGTGGCCTCCGCCCGGTGCGCGCGGTGTACCAAAGTGGGGGCGAGCATAACATTCTGCAAAGCGGTCAAATGCGGAAACAGGTTAAACCTTTGGAAAACCATGCCCACATGGCTGCGCTGTTCCGCTATTTGTTTGTCAGATAGCCGATGCAAACGGCCCTGGTGATCCTCGCGGTAACCAAGCAATTCCCCATTAACGTAAATTGCGCCACCGGTAATAGTCTCCAATTCGTTTATGCACCGCAACAGAGTTGATTTACCGGAACCGGACGGGCCTAACAAAACCGTAACAGAACCTTTGGGAACAGTTAGGTCAATGCCTCGCAACACTAAAATAGCATTTGGTGGGGTGCCGAACTCTTTATAAACATTGCGAACCTCTACCATAGGGGCCATTGAAACCTGCGCGTCACTTGAGCTGGGTGCAATATGGGCGGTGTTCATCCAGACACCGCAATTCCGCGCCCGAATTTCCGTTCCAACATATGCTGGCCCAACATTAGCACCGACGATAACACTAAATACCAGAAAGCCGCAATCAGCAGCAACGGGATAGGCTGATACAACCTGTTCCCGATAGCGGAAGTGGCATAGAACAAATCCAAAGTAAATGGAATCGCCACCACTAAAGAAGTGGTTTTGAGCATGGAAATGGTTTCATTGCCCGTGGGCGGCACGATAACGCGCATGGCTTGCGGCAGCACCACCCGCGACAGGGTTTGCCACTTGGTGAGGCCCAAGGCGTAAGCCGCCTCACTTTGCCCGGCGTCCACAGAATCGAGCCCGGCCCGCACAATTTCGGAAAGATACGCCGCCTCATTACAGGCCAAACCTAATAGCGCCGCCCAAAAAGCCGTAATCAAATCCTGGGTACTAAAACTAAACCATTCTGGCCCAAACGGCAACCCCACACTAATGCGCGGCCACAATACTGATAACAACCCCCAGAGCACTAATTGCACATAAATTGGAGTGCCCCGGAATAAGAAGACATAGGCGCCCCCGATGGTGCGCAAAACCGGGTTGTCGCTGCGCCGCATTAGGGCCAAAACAACCGCCATGACAATCGCCAGCGCCATCGAACCAAAGGTGAGCAGTAAAGTCCACAGAATCCCGCGAAACACTACGATATCGCGCAGATAAAGCCAAACCAAATCCCAGCGGAAAGTCTGGTTTATCGCAATCTGATAAATTATTAGGGCAGTGACTAATAGTGCGATTGCAGCGGCGATTATGCGCCCCAAACGTAACTCGGTGACCGCTTGAATACGGTTCGGCACGGAATTTCCGCTGTCAAGCACAACACCGCTACCAAGTACCGCACCCGTATCAGGCTCAGCGCCGTTATCAAACACAGCCCCGCTGTCGGCCGTAAATCCGCTGCCGCGCTCAAATCCGTTGTCGGGCGCACCGCCGCCCTCAGGCGTCACCGCAGGTGGCGGCACTTTAGCTGCCATGCCTAACTCCGGGGGTTGAGCAGCGCTAACCCCAAAGCGCCCTGCTCATTTCCCCAGATACTGGCAATTTTATCCAGCGTGCCACTATCCATCAAGTATTGCAAAGCCGCCTGCACGGCGACCGCAAATTCGGGGTCATCCTTGGAAATTAACACCCCGTAAGGGGCTGCATCATTTAGTGGACCGAAAGCCTCAATAACATTTCCGGTTTGCAATATGGCGAACTCAGTGATGGGGGAATCCGCATACATGGCATCGGCTTTGCCGCCCACTAAATTGGCGGTGGCGTCTGCCTGGGCTTCATATGGCAGAATAACCACTGGATTGCCAGAACAATCCCCCCGATTTAGTGCCTCTAGTTCTTCTTGTTGCACGGTTCCGGTTTGCACCGCAATGCGCGCCCCGCAAATGTTTTCGGGATCCAAATTAGCAGGGTTGCCAATGCGAACAGCCATTTGCGAACCGGCCGCGAAATAACTAACCATATTCACCGCGTCAAGGCGCGGATTGGTGATAGTGAAAGCCGAAATGCCCACTTCGTAACGCGACCCCATTGCGGGAATAATCGCATCAAAACCCGCCGAAACAACTTGGGTTTCCAAACCCATTACCCGCCCTAACGCCTTTGCAATATCAACATCAAGGCCGACCGCCGTTTGCCCATCCCCAGCCACAAACTCCATCGGCGGATATGTTAACTCAGCAGCGACCAGCAAAATTCCGTCAGCTTTTATGTGTTCGGGCACCAAATCAGCCACCGCAGGCACCACCTTGAGCGGCGTAATATCAAACCCAGGCGCGCTGTCCAACTGTTGGGAGGCATAAGTGCAACCACCGAGCAGCGCCGCGACCAGCGGAAATGCCGCCGCCACACTGGCAACCCGCGCAAACCGCCGCCTTTCCCGGTTCCACATGGCTCCATCCCCTACCCAAACAATACTTAAGCTTAGGCTAAATCATGTCAGCGATTCAATATAATGTAAAGGCGACGCGGCCATTTTCCGCTATCCAACTTGCAAATCACATACGAATCCGCAAAGATAACCCCAAGGGGTTAGGCCGCCAGATCAACCTTGCCGTGTGACGAAAGTATATGGAAAACATTTCGCAAAATGCCAGGTCAGAGCGCCAGGGAGCACGCGCTTCCGACGAGGGTCACGGCCAAGAACACGGGCCGGGCCGCGAGCAGCGCCAACAGCAGGGCCGCGAGCAGCGCCAACGGCAGGCAAACGCGGACGGGCGACAACGGCAGGCAAGCGCGGGCGGGCGGCAACCGAGAGTGGTGTCCGCCGCCCATTTGGCGCGCCTGGCCGCCGCGCGGGAGGCTGTGGCGCTGCCGCCCATCACCTACCCGGAGGATTTACCGGTTAGCGCACATAGGCGCGAGATTTCTGACGCCATTGCCCAAAATCAGGTGGTGATTGTGGCGGGCGAAACCGGCTCGGGGAAAACCACCCAAATCCCCAAGATTTTGCTGGAATTGGGGCGCGGGCGCGCTGGGCAAATTGGACACACGCAACCCAGGCGAATTGCGGCGCGCTCAGTTGCGGAACGAATTGCTGCCGAATTGGACACTCCGCTGGGGCAAATTGTTGGTTATCAGGTGCGATTCACTGACCAATCCAGTGATAAAACTCTTGTTAAGGTTATGACTGATGGGATTTTGCTAGCCCAATTACAGCGCGACCCTCGTTTGTTGGCGTATGACACTATTGTTATAGATGAGGCCCACGAGCGTAGCCTTAATATTGACTTTTTACTTGGATATTTGGCTCGACTTTTGCCCACGCGGCCCGATCTGAAGCTGATTATCACCTCGGCCACTATCGACTCCGAAAGGTTTGCCGAGCATTTCTCGCCTGCAAACTTGGCGAAACTTGGGGGCGCCGATCCGTTGGTGGTTTCCGTTTTACCGAAATTAGCGCCGATCATTGAGGTGACGGGGCGCACTTATCCGGTGGAGGTGCGATATCGGCCTTTATTAGCTGAGGATAAACGCGCCGACAACCGCGACGATAAACAAGCCAACAAACGCAACGATAAACCAGACGCTAAGCACAATGACAACCGAGGCGACCGCGACCTACC
>JAITCS010000183.1 GCA_031282935.1 Cellulomonadaceae bacterium | reverse complement strand
CCAGGCAAAATTACCGCTATGAGTTTCTTAGGTTTCGATGGGTCACAACGCCCGAAACAATCTATCAGACTCCATTCCATCCCCGTTGAAACTGCCGCCGCCACCGAGCCAAACGCTGCCCACGAATCAAACGAAACCAACGAGCGCCCTGCCGCCTCCGAAACCGCACCAACCCGCCCCGCCCTGCGCGTAGTAAAAGGCGTCACCCCCACAGCGACTGAGCGCCGCCTGCGCACAGTGGTCGAAGCGGCCCTCAATTTCGACCTCCCGGCCTGCATTGCGGCGCTGCGCCTGCAACCGGACGAAACCGACCCCACAATTTGGTGGTCGCAAATCGCCCGCCCCGCCCTGAACGAACTCGCGGATAGGCAGGTGTTGAGCACGGCGGGCGGTTCTCCTTTTAACGTTGCCGACACCGCCATCCAGCGGGCGATCACCGATTTCATGGCCCGCCACGATGAAGAGCAGAGCCGAACCGGGCGCCCGTCCACCCGCCACCCCATCCGGCTGAAAAAACTGGTGCTGATTGTGGTGGATAGGGGCAGCAATGCCGCCCCGGCTGCCCATACCCTCGCCGCCGCCTTGGTGGCGGGTCACGCTAGCGCACGGGTGGTCACGGGAGCGATTGACGGCGCCCGCCTCGTCGAGCTGATAAAACTGACCAAGCCCGCCGCCCTCGCCCTCACCAGGGCCGCCGCCCTGGCTGACCCGAACATCCTGCTGGAAGTGAACAAACATTATCCCGACCTGCCCGTATTTCTCGACCTGCCCAAGGGGGCAGACCCCCTCCCAGCAGCGCAGGCTCCAGGCGCCCAGCAGTTGGACACGCTCTCCGGGCTGGCGCAGCAAATCCTGGCCACTTTACCTAATCCTAAAACCACTTAGGCACCCACTTGCGTATTTACTAAATCGTACCTAATTTGACCCGCTCGGGTACTCAATTCACTTTACGAACATCTAAAACCGCTCCCGCAAGCGCCATCATCAACGTAACTGAACGCCCTTACACAGCAGGTGTTGGGCACTTACAGTAAGCACCGTTTGCGAAGAAGCGAAAGTGAGAGAGAAGTGGATTACAAGAAGACTGCCGGGGCCGTGCTTGACGGCGTTGGCGGGGAATCCAACGTGAGCGCCGTGGTGCATTGCGCTACCCGGTTGCGTTTCACCCTGAAGAATAACGACTTGGCCGATGTCAAGACCCTGCGCGCCACCCCCGGCGTTGTCACCACCGCGATGGCTGGCAGCCAGTTCCAAGTTGTCATCGGCAACGAGGTGCCCGAGGTTCACGCCGCCCTGCTGAACACCATGAAGGTAGTTCCGGGCGCGTCCACCGACTCCGACGTTGAAGAGACCAAGCAAAACGTGCTCGGCCGTTTCATCGCCATGATCGCAGGCATTTTCACCCCGCTGCTGTGGGCCTTGGCCGCTTCCGGTTTGATCAAGGCGTTCTTGGCTTTGGCTACCTCGCAAAACTGGCTGGACGGCGCCCAGTTCGAGTACACCGTGCTTGCCTCAATTTCGGATGCGATATTCCTGTTCTTGCCAATCGCTTTGGCAATTACCGCTGCCCGCTATTTCAAGGCTAACGAGTTCACCGCCTTTGTTATCGGTGCCGCTTTATGTTATCCCGGCCTCACTGCGGTATTCCCCGGCATTGGCGCCGAGGGCGTTACCAACAGTTTCTTCGGTATTCCTACCCTAATGACGGTGGCATATACCGGTTCCGTTATTCCGATCATTGTGGCCGTTTGGGTACAATCCAAGATTGAGAAGCCGCTTTACGCTCACGTTTGGGCTCCGGTTCGCCGCTTCGTGACCCCGATGGTCGCCATGCTGGCCGTTGTTCCGCTGACCCTGGTCGCGATTGGCCCGGTTGGCACCCTGATCTCCAACGGCATGTCCGCCGGTATTCAGTGGGTGTTCACCCACGCCGCTATCGCCGGTGGCGCCCTCGTTGGCGGCCTGTGGCAGGTGCTGGTGATCTTCGGCCTGCACTGGAGCTTCGTGCCGATCTTCATCCAAGAGGTTTCCACCACCGGCCTGAGCATCATGTTGGCCCCGACCATCGCTGCCGTGTTCGGCCAAGGTGCCGCTGCGCTCGCGGTTCTGATCCGTACCCGGAACGCCGCTCGCAAGCAGGCCGCGTTGCCCGCCATGATCTCGGCTTTCGTTGCTGGCGTGACCGAGCCTGCGGTCTATGGCGTGAACTTGCCGCTCAAGGTGCCGTTCGCTTTCGGTATCGCCGGTGGCGCCATCGGTGGCGCGATCATCGCTATGGGTGGCGTGACCTCCAACAACCCGGCTCCGCCTTCCGGTATCTCGTTCTACCCGTCCTTCGCCCCGCAGGGTAACTTCGGTTGGGCCGTGGCTGGCGTGCTCGTTTCGATGGCGATCGCTTTCTTGGGCACCGCGCTGTTCTTGAAAGAGAAGGACGCCGACGAGGTTGCTGCTCCGGCTGCCGCCGTTACCGCTGCTTCCACCGTTTCTGCTGGTGAGGCTGTTGTCGCTGAGGCTGAGCTGATTTTGGCTGCCGCTGATGCTGACGGCGCACCGTTCCCCGGCGCCCTGATCATGGACACCGATTCCGTGGCATACGAAAGCGAACTAGCCGCTGTTGTCTAGTTAGCTTTCATTATGTGCCCCGGCGTGGTTGCGGTTCTCGCGCCACGCCGGGGTTCGTTGTAACTTGGCAGTAACTCATTTCGGATATTTTGACAAGCATTGTTATTTCGACAAGCATTGTTATTTCGACCAGTATTGATATTCCCGCCAGTATTAATATTCCGACCAGTATGGATAAGAGAACCGTGACCCCCACCTCAGCCGCAGCCGCGACCGCCCCCACTTTTCCCGCCAACTTCCTCTGGGGCGGGGCCACCGCCGCGAACCAGATCGAGGGCGCGTACAACGAGGGCGGCAAGGGCCTCTCCGTGCAAGATGTCACCCCGGGCGGCCTCATGTCACCTCCGGTTGCTGGGCCAACGGAGGATAACCTGAAGCTGGTGGGCATTGACTTTTACCACCGTTTCGCCGAAGATATCGCCCTTTTTGCTGAAATGGGGTTTAAGGTATTTCGGTTCTCCATCGCCTGGTCGCGCATATTCCCAAATGGTGACGAACTTGAGCCCAATCAAGAGGGGCTAGAGTTCTATGACCGCGTTTTGGACGAATTGGAAAAGCACGGTATTGAGCCGCTGGTAACAATTTCGCACTATGAAACCCCATTGCATTTGGCCAACGAATACAACGGCTGGACTAACCGGAAACTGATTGACTTCTATGCCAGATATGCGCGGGTGCTGTTTGAGCGCTACGGCTCACGGGTCAAATACTGGCTCACCTTTAACGAGATTAATTCGCTTTTGCACATCCCGTTTATGTCCGGCGGTATTCCGACCCCGGCCGAGGAATTAACCGAGCAGACCTTATATCAGGCGATGCACCATGAGCTGGTGGCCTCCGCATTGGCCACCAAGATTGCCCGCGAGGTAGCTCCGGGCGTGCAAATTGGTTGCATGATTTTGGCAATGCCCACTTATCCGCTCACCCCCCATCCCGATGATGTTTTGGCCGCCATGCACGCTGAGCAGGGGAACTTCGCTTTTGGCGATGTGCATTGCCGAGGCGCGTATCCGGGGTATTTCCTGCGGAAATTGCGGGATCGCGGTATTACGCTAGATATTACCGATATGGATCGCGAATTATTGCGCGAAAACACGGTTGATTTTGTTTCTTTCTCATATTACATGAGTGTTTGTGAAGCCGACCGCGCGAAATTGGGCGAGATCGAATTGGGCCAAGGCAGTATTATGGGCGGTATCCCTAACCCAACTTTGCAAGCGAGTGAATGGGGTTGGCAGATTGACCCGATTGGTTTGCGGGTGGTGCTCAACCAATTCTGGGACCGGTGGGGCAAGCCGTTGTTTATTGTCGAAAACGGCCTAGGCGCAAAAGACGTTTTGGTGGAGGTTGGCGGGGTCAAAACTGTTATTGACGACGCCCGAATTAGTTACCTCAATGACCACCTTTATCAAGTGGGCGAGGCCATCGCCGATGGTGTTGATGTACTGGGATACACCACTTGGGGCTGTATTGACTTAGTGAGCGCCTCTACCGCGCAGTTGTCTAAGCGTTACGGTTTCATCTTTGTGGATAGGCATGACGACGGTTCGGGCACGCTGGAGCGTTACCGCAAAAAGTCTTTCTACTGGTATCACGATGTCATTTCCAGCAACGGGGACACGCTGGCGGCGCCGCGCTAGACAGTTGCTTCAGGTTCGTTGCTTTGCGTTGTTGCTTTCGGTCGTCGTTATGGGCAAGACGGTTTGCTAGTTGCATGACGGGCCGCGTGTGGCGCCTCCGCCGCAAAGGGGGAGCGGGCGCTAGAGTGGCGGTGTGACCGCCGAAACCTACGGGCTCACCTGGCCGGGAAAAGAGCGCGCCATTTCGGATGCCTCGGCCCCGGTTTTCGGCAGTCTGATTCGCGGCGACCCCGTTTTCGAAGACCCCGTTTCAGGCGGTGCTGTTTTGGACGGCGCGCAAGGTGATGGGGCCACGCCCGCTGCTGGCAGCACCTTTATTGAGGGCGACAATTTGGCGGCGCTGAAACTTCTGCTGCCCAGTTATCGCGGCAGCATAAAGATGATATACATTGACCCGCCCTACGATACCGGCAACAAGTACAGTTATCGTGACGATTTCGCCGCCGCAACCTGGCTTTCGATGATGTACTCTCGGTTATTGTTGGCGCGGGAATTGCTCCGCGATGACGGGCTGATTTTCATTTCGATAAACGACGTGGAACTGGCGAACCTCACCCTACTTTGCCGCGAGATTTTTGGGCCTGGAAACCACCTGAACACCATCATTTGGCATTACGGCAAAATGTCGAACGAGCACCACCGCCTGCCCAATAACCACGAATACGTGCTGGTGTTCCGCAAAACCCCTCTTGGCAAGATCACCGCAAAGGTAAAAAAGGAGGACAGCGAATACCGCAACCGCTACCACCGCTTTCTGACCCCGGACAACAAGGTGCTTTACGGCGCAGTAAAGCGCAGCACGGACAGGCTGATCGCCTTGCGAGTGGCTAAAGTCGCTAAAGAATTGGGGAAAACCGAATTAGCGGACGATGATATTCTGTTCGATTTCGATAAAGAATACAAATCCCATTCGGACGTCATTTATGTACCCCACCTCAAAGGCAATTCGGGGGAGCGCATATCGGCGTTCGGCACTGGACAGAAACCGTTGGCCCTGATGGAATTGCTGCTCCAATTCGGTGCGCCGAACCCGGATGCAATCGTACTGGATTTCTTTGCCGGAACGGGCACCACCGGCGAGGCCGTAGTGCGCCTGAACGCCAAAGACGGCGGTCGGCGCAGCTTCATCCTAATCCAGTCCGCCGAACCGCTAAAAGCCGCCGTCAACAAACCCTCGGGCGAAACCGCCGAAACTGAGCAAACCACGATCGCCGACCTCTGCCGAGCCCGCCTAAGCCGAGCTTGCGCCGAGTTCACCACTTATCGGATTGCGCAGGATCCAGTCAAAGTGCCGTAATACCATAGGCTAGTGTTTTGGCCGGATATCCGCCCTTTGCGGCAGCGGGGGCTATTGTTGCGGGAACAATTCAGTTAGGGCCACGTCAGTGGCTGAGACGTACACCCGCAGCCCGGTAGGCTCAATCGAAATGCTAGTCAAGGCGGTGCCCGGCGGTAATTCGATATTGAACTCGAAATCACTAATGTTATTCCCCAAACCGAAAGGCAAAGCATCAGGAGCCACCTCTAGGCCGCCGATCAGGATTTCCGCCACCGAAATCGAAACAGTGTTCGGGGGGATAACCTGCGGCTGGGCGACTAACCCGAGTTCAATCCCCAGAATTGAGCCGGTGAGTTTTAGCGCAGTTGTGCCGTATCCCTCGATTTCGATATGCATCCCCGCGGTGCTGGACTGGGTAGCCAGAATTGCGGAGATGGTTTCGTAGGGGAATAACGCATTGGCGGTGGCGCTTTCCACGTGGAATGGTTCTTGCGGACTCACCCCAAAAGCCGAGAAATGCAAATCGCGCACTTCAAACTGACCAAACCTGCCCTGCGCAATCGAGCCCGTGATATTTGACAACCGCCCCGAAATTACTTGGGTAAGAAAGGGAAACCCGTGCAGTTGAATGTCGGCCCCGGTGATGGAACTGCTCACGCCGCCTGCGCCAGCGGGGGCGGTCGCGGACATGCTGAGTGCCGACTCCAGGCTGCGCTCGACCGTCCAGGCGGTGGCACGGTCGCCCCCCACCGCGAGGGCGGCCAAGACGGTGACGGTGGTGACGAATCGAAGCAACGGCTTCCTGGCCTGGGTCATGGCCGCGCGTGCCAGCCGATTTCCGGGGCCAGCAGTTCGCGAGCTTCCATCACCAGGTTGTGGCTGGCCCGGCTTGCGGTGTTGTCGATCGTGTGCATCCAACGCGGCAGATTGGGTGGCAGTTTCCCGCCCCTATTCAGCCAAATGCCGCCCAGCCTGATGCTGCGCCGCTTACATTCCCCTTCGATTTTGGCCACTTCGTCTTTGTTGGTTAATTGCAGCAAGAACGGTGC
>JAITCS010000192.1 GCA_031282935.1 Cellulomonadaceae bacterium | reverse complement strand
AACTTTGTTAGGTAAAGGTGGCATTGTTCGCGACCCCAGCCAAATCTGCGCGGTGATTATCGAAGTAATAGACTCGGCTATCGAACACCATCTGACCCCGCTGGCTATTATTCCAAGTGTTTTGCCTGGAGAAAGCGGCAATCGTGAGTTCTTCCTCTATGCCCGATTCGCGCCGAACCGCCCGCAGCGCTCCCTGAATCGTGGTGAAATGAGGCATGCGGCCCAGGCCGCCACCAAGTGGGAACCGGACAGCGGCCTCCCGCCAGTAATCATGGTGCCGCCCGTCAGCACCAACTCGTAAGGGGGCCGAATGCCGCGTCGCGTTCTCATTGTGACCCATCCTGGCAACCCGGTGGCAATGGCCGCGCTGAGCCAGGCGCGGGAGGAACTTGAGGCTGCCGGTTTTGAGGTGGCAGTGGATCGCGCGCCCTCGAACACCACGATGGCTTTTGGCGATGTGGACGCGGAAGCTCGAAATCGCAAGTCCATCCAAGGCTTTGAGTTGGTGGTGGTGTTGGGCGGCGATGGCACCATACTGCGCGCCGCTGAGCTAACGCATGGCACTAACATCCCGATTGTGGGGATTAACCTTGGTCACGTTGGTTTCCTGGCTGAGGCGGAGCGCGAGGATGTGCACGATGTGGTGCAGCGTTTGGCCGCCCACGATTTCGAGGTTGAGGAACGTACTGTTGCCGCTGTTGAGGTGCGCCGCCCCGGCGATGCGAAGCCGCTGCGCGGGTGGGCCTTAAATGAGGCGACGATTGAGAAGGCCAGCAGGCAGCGACTGATCGAGGTGGGGATTGAGGTTGACCGTCGCCCGCTTTCCAGTTTCGGTTGCGATGGCGTGATTATTGCGACGCCGACTGGCTCCACAGCCCACGCTTTCTCGGCGGGGGGGCCGATTATTTGGCCCGATGTGGCTGGCATTTTGCTGGTGCCGCTGGCTGCCCACGCCCTGTTTGCACGCCCGCTGGTTATTGGCCCGCGTTCAGAGTTTCGTGTCACCCTGCTGGATCGGTCGCCGATGCCTGCGGTTTTGACTTGTGATGGGCGCCGGTCGGTTGAGTTGCCGCTCGGCTCGGTAATCACGATTCGCCTTGGCGACCATCCACTGAAGTTCGCTCGGCTTTCGCTGGCTCCATTTACTGATCGGTTGGTTTCCAAGTTGTCGCTGCCGGTGGTGGGTTGGCGCGAGGCTGCGGACATTGCGGCGGCCGAGGCGGCGAGCAACGCCGAGGCGGCGAGCAACGCGGCGGCAGCCAGCAACATGGAAGCGGTGAGCGGTTCGACGGCGCCCGCCGCTAATTCAGCAGCCCTGACAAAAGCCGAGTAAGTGGCACAGTTATGCTGATAGATTTACAGATAGAGGATTTAGGGGTAATAAAGCAAACCCAATTACCTTTTTCGCCCAATTTCACAGTTTTAACCGGCGAAACCGGGGCCGGTAAAACTATGGTGCTAAATGCACTCGGGCTACTAATGGGTGCGAAAACTGATCCGAAATTAATCCGTGCGGGAGCCTCGCAACTGGCTATTGAGGGCAGTTGGGATATTTCCGATTGGCCGCTGCCGCAGGAATTAGTGCGCGGGGTGGGCGGGGAGATTGCCGACGATGGCACCGTCATCTCAACCCGGCTAGTCACGGCGGGCCGCTCCAAGGCATACCTGGGCGGCCGGGCGGTGCCGCAGGGCACGTTATCCGAGTTCACGGCCAGTCTGGTCACTGTGCACGGGCAGTCGGACCAGCAGCGTTTGCGCACCCCAAGTCGCCAGCGCGCAGCCCTAGACGCCTACGGAATGGGCACAAATTATCAATTCAGCACGATAGCGCAAAACTACCAGAATTTGTGGGATCGCCGCGCTCAATTAGGAAATCTGTTACAGCAATTAACTCAAGCGGCAACGGAACGCGCCCGGGAGGCCGAACTAATATCCTTATCATTAGCCGAGGTTGATAAAGTAACCCCCTTGCCCGGTGAGCATGACGAATTAACAGCGACCGCGAATAGGTTAGCGAATAGTGAAGAATTGCGGGCTGGCGTGGCGCGCGCATATGACATTTTGGCGGGGGAGCGCGACGAAACTCCGTCCGGCTTGGCAAATGTGGCGGTCCTAATTGACGGGGCGCGGCGCGATTTGCAAGGGGCGGCTGGGGTTGACGCCGCTTTGGTGCCGCTGGTCGAGCGCGCGGCTGAGGCTGGCTATCTGATTTCCGATTTGGCAAGTGAACTCGCCGCTTATCTGGACGCGATAGACGCCGACCCTGCTCTTTTGGAACAGACCCAGCAGCGCCTCGGCGAACTAAACGGCCTGGCCAGGCGGTTGCGCATGAGCACAGACGAAATCGTGGCCTGGGCGGGCACAGCGGCTCTGCGCTTGGCCGAACTAGAAAATGATAGCGAAACCATTTCGGAAATCCAGGCCGAATTGGCGACGAACGCAATCGAGATCGAACGGGCTGCGACCGAACTCACGGCCGCCCGCACTAAAGCGGCAAGTTCACTTGCGACCGGCGTGACCAAGGAGCTCACGGGCCTCGGCATGAAAGAAGCCAAGCTGCAAATCACCCTGAACGGAAGCGAGTTGGGGCCGTCCGGGGCCGATCAGGTTGAGTTTTGGCTGGTGCCACACCTAAACGCCACGCCATCGCCCCTGGCCAAGGGGGCATCGGGCGGCGAACTGAGCCGCATCATGTTGGCCCTTGAGCTTTCCCTCGCCGCCGCCTCCCAGCATCCAGCCGCCTCCCAGAAACACGAGTCCAACCAACCCCTCTACACCTTCGTGTTCGACGAGATTGACGCAGGCGTCGGCGGCAAGGCCGCACTAGAAGTGGGCACACGCTTGGCCCGGCTCGCCCAGCAGACTCAGGTTATTGTGGTCACGCACCTGCCGCAGGTTGCCGCTTTCGCGGACCAGCATTTGGTGGTTCACAAGGACGGCGGCGAGACCTCGGTGTCCGTTGTCGTTGGGGAACAGCGGGTGGCGGAAATCGCGCGCATGTTGGCGGGCACGGATACCAGCGAAACAGCTCTTCGACACGCCCGGGAGTTGCTCGATTCTTCCAAATCAGCCGGTTCGCCGCACACAAATTAAAAAATAGTGCGCCAAAAGCTTTGTCGTTTGACTTAAAAGCCCCAAGACGACGTAAGATTGAGTTCCGTGGTAGATACCCGCTCCCTAGCCCCTATCCGTCGTCATGGCCGCTCGGCGAGCCAAGTGACCAGGCACATTTTTGTGACCGGGGGCGTAGTGTCCTCGCTCGGGAAAGGGCTCACGGCTTCATCCCTGGGGCGCCTTTTGGTGGCGCGCGGCCTGCGGGTCACCATGCAGAAATTGGACCCTTACCTAAACGTTGATCCGGGCACAATGAACCCATTTCAGCACGGGGAGGTTTTTGTCACCGCTGACGGTGCCGAAACTGACCTGGATATCGGCCATTATGAACGCTTCTTGGACATCGAACTGCCAGCCTCCTCAAACGTCACCACCGGCCAGATTTATCAGGGAGTTATCGCCCGCGAAAGGCGAGGCGAGTTTTTAGGGGACACGGTACAAGTGATTCCGCACATCACTGACGCGATTAAAGCTCGGATGCGGGATCAAGCTGGCCCTGATGTTGACGTCATCATCACCGAAATCGGGGGCACGGTTGGCGATATCGAGTCGTTGCCGTTCTTGGAGGCGGCTCGGCAAGTTCGGCACGAAATCGGCCGCGACCACTGTTTCTTTTTGCACGTTTCCTTAGTGCCATTCATCGGCCCCGCTGGCGAAATGAAAACTAAACCGACCCAACACTCGGTGGCGGCGTTGCGGAATATCGGTATTCAGCCTGACGCCATTGTTTTGCGAGCGGATAGGCCCGTTCCTGATTCGATAAAACGCAAAATCGCCCTGTTCTGCGATGTTGACGTTGAGGCGGTAGTAGCGGCACCAGACGCTTCTAGCATTTACGATATCCCAAAGGTTTTGCACCAAGAAGGTTTGGACGCTTACGTAGTGCGCCGCCTAGATTTGCCTTTCCACGACGTGGACTGGACAAGTTGGGATAAAGTAATTGACGCAATTCATTACCCAAAACACGAGGTGACGGTCGGTTTAGTCGGCAAATACCTCGAATTGCCGGACGCCTACCTTTCCGTAAC